>JBEDFH010000050.1:0-6606 GCA_041175265.1 Pseudomonadota bacterium
TGAGCCTCTTCTTTCGTTCGCAAGTAATGATTATTTGGGCTTAGCTAACCATCCTGCGCTGATTGCTGCCTTTCAATCAGCTGCTATTGAAGCAGGTGTCGGCGGTGGCGCATCCCATTTAATTACTGGCCATCATCAGTTCCATCAGCAAGCAGAACAAGCCTTAGCTGACTTCATTGGCTTGCCTGCAGGTTTGTTGTTTAGCACGGGCTATATGGCCAATATGGGCATTATTGCCGCTTTGATGGGACGTGATGATGCCATCTTTGCAGATAAGCTTAATCATGCTTCTTTGAACGATGCTGCGTTGTTGTCACGCGCAACATTGCATCGTTACGCGCATCAAGATTTAGCACAGCTAGAAAAGCTATTAAGGCAAAGTGCTGCTAAACGTAAATTGATCGTAGTCGACGCGGTGTTTAGTATGGATGGTGACATTGCGCCAGTACCTGAGTTGCTTGCACTGTGCGAACAATATGATGCCTATTTGTTGTTAGATGACGCCCATGGTTTTGGTGTGTTGGGTCAGCAAGGGCGCGGAATTTTAGATTATTTTAATGTGCATTCTTCGCGTGTTATTTACATGGCTACCCTAGGTAAAGCGGCAGGGGTTGCAGGGGCATTTGTTGGCGCGGATGCCACAATTATTGATTATCTAATTCAATCAGCGAAGACCTATATTTATACAACGGCTAGCCCACCTGCTTTAGCCGCGGCCTTGTTGAAATCAGTTGATGTGATGCGCACTGATGTCCCACGTCACCAACATTTGCAGTCGTTAATTCATTTGTTTAAGTCAGAATTAAAGTTAGAAAAATGGCAACTCATGCCATCAATCACTGCGATCCAACCTGTATTGGTTGGTGATACGTCCCCCAACCGTTCCTAAAAATACAGCTCGATTACGAGTCTCTATTTCTGCTGCACATAGTGTTGAAGATGTCCGCCAATTGATTAATGCTCTGCATGAAGCAGAAGTAAATTTGTGATTGCATGAGCTTACACATTGAAAAAATAGGGCAAGGTGAGCCACTCGTCATGATTCATGGCTGGGGCATGCACAGTGACATGTGGATGCAAGCACGTGATCTACTTGGTCGGAATTTTGAATTGCATTTGATTGATTTGCCTGGCATGGGTCATAGTGAAAATATAGATGTTTATCACTTGCATACAGTTGCAGAAAAAATCGCTGAAAAAATGCCAGCGAACGCTTATGTTTTAGGGTGGTCTTTAGGTGGATTAATTGCTACTAAAGTGGCTGTAATGACCCCAGTTAAAAAATTAATTTTGGTGGGGAGCACGCCTTGTTTTGTGCAACGTGATGATTGGTCGCACGGTATGCCAAGTGAAGTTTTTGAAAGTTTTTTTGCTGGTGCTGTGCAAGATTATCAAGGCACTATGAATAAGCTTTTAGCGCTGATTGCGATGGGTAGTAAAAATGCACGAGCGACTTCTAAAGTATTACGTGAAGCGCTTGCTTTGAGGCCTGTTCCTAATCAGCAAGGTCTGCTTGGAGCACTAGATATTTTGCGTACATCCGATTTGCGTCAGGCTTTAAGTGGTATAGATATTCCCACATTATTGATTCATGGCGAGCACGATAAGTTGGCACCAGTGGCTGCGGCTCAGTGGATGTCGCAACAGTTATTGCAAGCTGAATTACACGTGATAAAAGGCGCAGCACATGAGCCTTTTATTTCTCACCCACAAGATTTCACACAACGAGTGACTGAGTTTTTACAAGCATGAGCGACACTATTCCTCAACACGATATTTACAGCATAGATAAAGCGCGAGTGCGTGATTCATTTGATCGTGCAGCGGAGACTTACGATGCGGCCGCCGTGTTGCAAAAATTCGTGCGCACTGAAATGTTAAGTCGTCTAGATTTAGTGGCTATGCAGCCAACACGTATTTTGGATGCAGGCTGTGGCACAGGTCACGCAAGTGCTGCACTGATGAAAAAATACCCTAAAACTGAATTGCTCTCTTTAGATTTGGCTTTAGGGATGTTGAAGAAAACACAATCGGTTAACGCTAGTTTGGCTAATCGCATTAAGCGAGTGTTTGGTCAAGCACAGCAAAATTTATTGTGTGCAGATATCGAGCAATTACCTTTGGCTGACACAAGTGTCGACATGATTTTTTCTAACTTAGCGATTCAATGGTGTAATGACTTAGATGCTGCTTTCGCAGGAATGCACCGAGTGTTGCGGACGGATGGGTTGCTGACATTTAGTACATTGGGGCCTGATACGCTTAAAGAGCTTCGTATCGCTTCAAAAACTCATGGTGAGCGCGTAAGCGTTAGTCGCTTCTTCGATATGCATGATATTGGAGACGCCCTAGTGCGTGCTGGTTTTTCTGCACCTGTGCTTGACGTTGAACGTGTGGTGCTGACTTATGATGATGCCATTGATGTGATGCGCGATTTAAAAGCGATTGGTGCACATAATGCGGCAGATGGTCGTGGCCGTGGTTTGCAAGGGCGTGATTTCTTGAAAAGAATCACAGAAAATTACGAGCAATTTAGACGAGATGGGAAATTGCCTGCCACGTTTGAAGTGGTGTATGGGCACGCATGGAAACCTGCTAGTCGACCAAAGACTAAAATAGATTTAGAGGCGGGTTTTGCACCTGTGACGTTTCATGGCAAAAAATAAATTAGGTTTTTTTGTGACAGGCACTGACACGGATGTCGGCAAAACTTATATTGCCTCTGCCTTGGTACGCCATTTTGTTCAGCAAGGTTATAAAACTATTGGCATGAAGCCAGTCGCTGCTGGTGCTGAACTGGTCGATGGACGGTTGCTCAATGGTGACGTGACTGAACTCATCAACGCAGCTAACGTGGACGCAAATTTAGCGTTGATTAATCCTTATGTTTTTGCGCCTGCAATTGCGCCGCACATTGCTGCTGAGCAGGCTGGAGTTACTATTTCATTAGATCAAATTCAGCAAGCTTTTGATGCCTTACAGTTAAAAGCCGATGTGGTGGTGATTGAAGGCGCTGGCGGTTTTCGTGTGCCGATTAATCGCCAAGAAACAATGGCTGATCTAGCGTTAAAGCTGAACCTGCCAGTCATTATGGTGGTGGGTGTTCGTTTAGGTTGTATCAATCATGCATTGATGACGGCAGGCTCGATTAAAGCTGCTGGACTTAACTTAATTGGTTGGGTCGCTAATCGTATTGACCCTAATATGCCTGCCGTTGAAGAAAATATTGCTACCTTAAAGGCGATGATTAAAGCTCCATGTATTGCCGATGTTGATTGGAATAAAGCGCCTAGCTTTTCGCAGATCTAAGTTTTCTTTTTTGACGATAGCGGTAAGTTAGTAGAATCAAAATTCCCGCGATATTGGGATACCAAATATACCAATGTGACCAGGGAATTCCATCGATTCTAAAATCTGAAAGCGGCCAAAATATCGGCGTTGCAAAAAATGCTTTGGAATGAAACGGGAAGTCCAGGATGATATGAAATGGCCATGCTAGCATTGCAAAAGCGATTCCTTTTTTCCACAAACTCACCATTGCAATGATAGGAACGCAAATAATAAAACTGTGGCCTAGTGAGTAATTCGTGAATAACCAAGCAGGTAAGCTTTCAAGTGCTGGTTTTCCAAAATGCCAAGTGCCTTCCGCGATTTGTAAAACCATAAAAGCACCGAATGAAATTAAATCTGGCATGGCACCAAATAACATCGCTAGAACAGCATAACGTTTATAGCCAAATAAGCCATAACCCCAAAGTGCGTGACTAAAAGTATCCATTAATTCTGCTGATATAACTGATGTAATTGAATGTATTCAAGTACTGCTTGGGGAACGAGTGCACTGACATCTACGCCATGCGCAATATTCTTGCGAATTTCGGTCGATGAAATATCTAAAGCTGCAACTTCTTGAATCAAAATTTTCCCATGCGCGTGCTGTTTAATTTCTTCGATATTATTGGTTTCATGTGCGCGCAGTAATTTTTTCATCTCGGCATTTAACTCAGATAAGTCATCACTGTATGGCCGTTTTACCACCACCAAATGTGCGTAATTCAAAAGCTCTTGCCAGCGATGCCAGGCATTGAGATGTGCAAAAGCATCGGAACCCATCAGCCAGCAAAGACTGACCTCATTCCCTAGTTCTTCACGTAAAGAAATCAAAGTATCGATCGTGTAAGAAGTGCCCAATCTTGAGAGTTCTCGGCTGTCGAGAATAAAGTGGGGTTGATTTTTAATAGTGATCTTTACCATCTCTGCGCGTTGTTCAGCGGTCGCGATGGGGGCTTCTTTTAGTGCAGGTAATGCGGCTGGCATAAAGCGGATAGTATCGAATCCAATTTTAGCCTGCAGCTGTTTTGCGAGATGTAAATGCCCTAAATGTATAGGGTTGAAAGTGCCGCCTAAAATGGCAATCATTTTGATGTTAGGCGCGCACGTGGCCGTCACCCAACACAATGTATTTGAGTGATGTTAAACCTTCCAAGCCAACCGGACCGCGTGCATGTAGCTTGTCGGTTGAAATGCCAATCTCGGCACCTAGGCCGTATTCAAAGCCATCAGCAAAACGCGTTGAAGCATTTACCATGACGCTGCTTGAGTCCACCTCACGCAAGAAACGGCGCGCTTTAGTGTAATTTTCGGTCACGATGGCTTCGGTATGTTGTGATGAATGCTGATTGATGTGTGTAATCGCCTCATCTAAATCAGCCACCACTTTGCATGAAATAATCGCATCTAAAAACTCAGTGTAGTGGTCTTCGTTAGTTGCTTTTTTAGCTTGTGGAACAAGCGCGCAAGTTTCTGTGCAGCCGCGAATCTCAATGCCTTTACTGATCAGCATTTCAGCGATTTTAGGCAAAGCTGTTTTAGCAATATTTCGCGCAATCAATAAAGATTCAGTCGTATTGCATGTGCCCAAGCGCTGTGTTTTTGAATTTTCAACAATACGTATGGCTTTTTCTAAATCGGCTTCATCGTCGACATATACATGGCAATTACCATCTAAATGTTTAATCACTGGGATACGAGCATCCGCTGAAATGCGTTCAATTAGACCTTTGCCGCCACGTGGCACGATGACATCTACAAACTCTTTCATGGTGATGAGTTCACCAACTGCCGCACGGTCTGTGGTTTCGATGACTTGCACAGCAGCTTTTGGTAAGCCAGCAGCTGCCAAGCCCTCATGGACTAATTTGGCTAGCGCTTGGTTGCAATGAATAGCCTCAGAGCCACCACGCAAAATAGTGGCATTGCCAGATTTAATACAAAGGCCTGCAGCATCCACAGTCACATTCGGACGTGCTTCGTAAATAATACCAATCACCCCAAGTGGGACTCGCATTTGACCAAGTTGAATGCCCGAAGGGCGGTATTTCATATTGCTAATTTCGCCAATAGGATCTGGCAGGCTAGCGATTTGCTGTAAACCTTCAGCCATCGTAGCAATCGATTTTTCTGTCAGTGTGAGACGGTCTAGCATGGCCGCCTCCATGCCATTCGCTTTTGCTGCTGCCAGGTCTTTCTGGTTGGCTTCAAGTAAGGATTTTTGCTCTCGTAGAATGGCTTTAGCAATCGCTGTGAGGGCTAAGTTTTTCGTGTTGGTTTCGGCTTTTGCCATGTCACGTGAAGCTTTACGTGCTTCTGCGCCCACACTTTGCATATACGTTTTAATATCATTCATAGGAGTTCCTAATATCGTCAATTTACGATCGACTTCTTGCACGTGCAGAAATGCGCGCTAATCCAAAACACAATCTTGAAATTTCTAACCATGCGTCACCTTGCATGATTCCTTTTCCAATTTTATCAATATCTGCCAATTTTAATAATGCTGCTTGCAGTTGCTTGAGGCTTAATCTTGGCAAGACACGTCTAGCTAAAGCTTCCTTTTCATAGAAAAGTTTTGCATCTTTCATCGCTGCATTTAAATTCTCGCCGCGAGATTCCGCTTGTTTTACTTTAACAAGCGGCTTAATCGCCCAGATTAAAGGATTCATGACTGCAATCGGTTGCGCACCTTCATCTTGCAAGCCATCTAAAATCCGAGTGGTGCGATCAATGTCGCCTAATAAAACGGCTTCGCCTAATTGCACTGCGTCAAAACGTGACACGTTTAGAACAGCAGCTCGTACATCCTCTGCACTAATATTCCCTTCAGAAAAAAGCAGACCTAGCTTTTGAATTTCTTGATGCGCAGCAAGTAAATTACCTTCTACTTGGTTTGCCATAAAAGATAAGGTTTCAGCATCAGTACTTTGTTTCTGTAAGGCTAATCGGTTCGCAATCCATTGTGGCAGTTTTGTAGCATCAACATCTTGTAGCTGAATCAACACTGCCTTTTGTTCTAATGCCATATACCATGCGCTTTTCGCATCGCGCCAATCTACTGTAGGCAGAATGATGACTGTAATGGTTTCAGGTAGCGGTGTGTCTGCTAATGCTTGCAGTGCTTTGCTACCATCAATTCCAGGTTTGCCATTAGGGATGTTGATTTCTAATAAACGAAGACTTGCAAACAAAGACATCGCCTGGCCAAATTCTGCGATTTTTGACCAATCGAAATATCGATCTGTTGTGAGCGCTGTTCGTTCTTCAACGCCA
>JBEDFH010000051.1:0-6305 GCA_041175265.1 Pseudomonadota bacterium
TTTGCTTTTTCAACAGCGGCTTTGAAATTTGCTTCACCAAACTCTGACACTGCTTCATTTGCAGGCATAGGATGAGATTCTGGAATTGCGACTGATTGACGTAAACGCTTGATTAAATCGGCTAAACGCGTCCGCGCATTATTGTAAGCATTCGCTTCTGCTGGGTTTGCATAAACAATGAAATAAAGCTTACCCGAAAGGTTATCCACCACGGCCAACTCTTCAGACACCATGAGTAAGACATCTGGCACATTGATGTGATCTGCTTTCACGGTGTCGGCTAAACGACGTTCAATATAACGTACCGTCTCATAGCCGAAATAACCAGCCAAGCCGCCTGTAAATCTTGGTAATCCTTGATAAGGTGGTACTTTAAATCGGGATTGATAGCTCTGCACAAAATCTAAAGGATTAGCGTCTTGCACCGATTCAATGACTTGATTGTTTTGGAACACTTCAACATTGCGCCCATGCGCTACGATGCGTGTTTTTGCAGGCAATCCAATAATGGAATAGCGGCCAAAACGTTCACCGCCTTGCACTGATTCTAGAAGGTAAGAATAAGGTTGATTCGCCAACTTAAGGTAAAGCGAAAGTGGCGTATCGAGATCGGCAAACGTTTCCACGACCAATGGAATACGGTTATAGCCTTCTGCGGCTAGCGCATTAAATTCTGACTGATTAATTGTGTGTAACATAAAAGACCCCAAATTTTTACAAGTAAACGCGGACGAGACCGCTGAACGATGGTGTGATTAACGCCACCATCGCACTTGCACCTGAAGCCAGGTTTGCATTGAAAAAATTTGAGGTACTTTCATAGTGATTAGCTAAGATTAAACCGTTGCAAGCTGTGCACGCAATTCAGAAACAATCGTATTGTAACGATTTGGATCTGTATCTTTGCCTGCGCCAAACACTGCAGAGCCAGCCACAAATGTATCAGCGCCAGCACGTGCGATTTCAGCGATATTCGCCGCGTTCACACCGCCATCCACTTCCAACCAAATTTCACGGCCAGTTTGTGCTGTGTAAGCGTCGATTTTTGCACGCGCTTGACGAAGTTTATTCAATGTTTCAGGAATGAATTTTTGACCACCAAAGCCAGGGTTCACTGACATTAACAACACCATATCCACTTTATCCATCACGTGGTCTAAGTAATGTAATGGTGTTGCTGGATTAAATACTAAACCTGATTTACAACCAAGATCACGCACTAAAGCCAAACTACGGTCGATATGATCTGAAGCTTCAGGATGGAATGTAATGATATTAGCGCCTGCTTTAGCAAAGTCAGGAATAATGCGGTCGACTGGCTTCACCATTAAATGCACATCAATCAATGCGCCTGCATTTTTTGAAATCTCACGGATAGACTCACAAACCAAAGGCCCAATAGTTAGATTAGGCACATAATGGTTATCCATTACGTCAAAGTGAACAAGGTCAGTACCTGAAGTAATGACGTCAGTGATTTCTTGACCCAATTTTGCAAAATTGGCAGAAAGGATACTTGGAGCGATTCTAAATTGTTTAGCCATAATGAATAGTGATTCTATATACAGTAAAAAGCATTATTTTAACCGTATTTAGCAAGGAATTAACATACTAGCGCTTGAATTTCTTGCTTAAGCTTTAAGGATGCAGGAAAATTACGAAATGCATTTAATCACTGTCGGTGTAAATCACACCACCGCTCCTATCTCAATTCGCGAAAACGTTGCCTTTCAGAACGAAAGTTTAGGGCAGGCACTTCGCGATTTAACTACGCACGGCGTAAGAGAAGCGGCGATTTTATCGACTTGCAATCGCACAGAGCTTTACTGCAACACTAAACATCCAGAGCAAGTGTTATCTTGGCTTGCCAACTATCACAAGCTCAACCCCGAACATATTCAGCCTTACACTTACACACTTCCAAACAATGAAGCCGTTAAACACGCATTCCGTGTCGCATCAGGGTTGGATTCGATGGTGTTAGGTGAGCCGCAGATCCTTGGGCAAATGAAGCAAGCAGTCAAAATTGCAGAAAGTGCTGGCACCCTAGGCACGCTTTTACATAAATTATTCCAAAGAACTTTTGCTGTTGCTAAAGAAGTGCGCACCAACACAGACATTGGCGCAAGTTCACTATCCATGGCAGCTGCTTCTGTAAGGTTAGCCGAACGAATTTTTGGTAATTTAGAAAATCAGCACGTTTTATTCATTGGCGCAGGCGAAATGATTGCTTTATGCGCGGAACATTTTGCTGCACATAAGCCTGCTTCTATCACCATCGCAAATCGTTCATTAGAACGCGGCCAAGATTTAGCTGAAAATTTGCAAGGTAAAGCGATTCTATTATCCGAATTGCCAGAACGCCTGGCTGAATTTGATATTGTAATTACGAGTACTGCTAGTCAACTACCGATTGTTGGTTTAGGCATGGTAGAACGCGCGATTAAAGCACGTAAACGCCGTCCGATGTTTATGGTGGACTTAGCCGTGCCTCGTGACATCGAACCAGAAGTCGCAGAATTGGATGATATTTTTCTCTACACCGTCGACGACCTTTCACAGGTCGTGCAAGAAGGTTTAGGCAACCGCCAAGAAGCAGCGATCGAAGCAGAAGCGATTATTGTTGAACGCGTAGATCACTTTATGCACTGGTTAAAAACCCGCGATGCGGTGCCTACCATTCGTGCGTTGCGTGCTCAAGCAGAAAAAACACGTTTAAGTGAATTGGAAAAAGCACAAAAAGCTTTAGCTAAGGGTGAAGATCCAGCTGCGGTACTTGATGCACTCAGTAATGCGCTCACTAAAAAATTATTACATGGACCAAGTCACGCACTTAACCATAGCAGCGGCAGCGAACATGAACAGTTAGAATCTTTGCTCAGGCAACTTTACCAAATCTAGCGACTCAAAAATTTAAGTATCACCAACCTATCCAGCAATTACATTAAATAAAGATTAAGCAATGAAACCATCCATGATTAAAAAACTCGCGACGTTAAGCGAGCGTTTAGACGAACTAAACAGATTACTGAGTAGTGAAAATGCTACCGCCAACATGGACTCATTCCGCAAGCTATCTCAAGAGCATGCTGAAATCACCCCGATTGTGGAGCAGTTCAGAACCCACGAACAAGTGGAAGCTGATATTGCAGAAGCACAAAAAATGCTTAGCGATCCTGACATGAAAGAATTCGCACAAGAAGAAATCGAAAGCGGCAAAGAAAAATTAGAAGCTGTCGAAAATGAATTACAAAAACTATTGCTCCCAAAAGATCCTAATGACGATAAAAATATTTTCTTAGAAATTCGAGCAGGCACAGGCGGTGATGAGTCTGCTTTATTTGCAGGTGATTTGTTCCGTATGTATTCACGCTATGCAGAACGCCAACGCTGGAAAGTAGAGATTGTTTCTGCCAGTGAATCTGAAGTGGGCGGCTACAAAGAAATTATTGCAAAAATTGAAGGTCAAGGCGCTTATTCAAAACTCAAATTTGAATCAGGTGGCCACCGTGTACAACGCGTGCCTGATACAGAAACACAAGGTCGCATTCATACCTCAGCTTGCACTGTTGCAGTCCTCGCAGAAGCCGACGAAGTAAGTGATGTTGTGATTAATCCTGCTGAAATTCGTATCGATACCTATCGTGCAAGTGGCGCAGGCGGTCAACACATTAACAAAACAGACTCCGCAGTTCGTATCACCCATTTGCCGACAGGTATTGTAGTGGAATGCCAAGACGACCGTAGTCAGCATAAAAATAAAGCGCAAGCGATGAGCGTTTTAGTGGCGCGTATTAAAGATGCTGAAGTCCGTGCGCAACAATCCAAAATTGCCAGCGAACGCAAAAGCTTGATTGGCTCTGGCGACCGTTCAGAACGAATTCGTACCTACAATTATCCACAAGGCCGTATTACTGACCATCGCATCAATTTAACGCTTTATAAAATTGATGCAATTACTGAAGGCGATATGGATGAACTGATCGGTGCGCTTGCTGCCGAACATCAAGCCGATATGCTAGCGACCTTAGGTGAAGATAATTAAATAGAAATAGACTTTGAAAACATCCCCGACTAACCGCCAAACACTCATCGCAAAAGTTGAAGAATCAGGATTCAGCTTTTGCCCCAGTGCGCGCATGCGATCTTGGTTGCTAGAGAGTGCATCAGAAGCACTAAGCGACTGGCAAAGTTTCGCTGATAGCTGGAATGACATGCCCCTTGATGAATATATGGCAGATGGTGGACGTTATCGTAGACGTCGTTATGCAGTATTAAGCTCGAAAGCTGGTAGCAATCAAGTCACTTTAGAGCCTCACCAACCCCACTATCAAAGTCTAGATTACAACACCCTAAATGGTGGCGTTGCTCGCAACTTCGAGCCTATTTTGGCTGAATCTATCCATAGTAATAGCATGCAAGCGGTACTGAAGTTTTGCCAGGCCACATTCAGTGAACTCATGCCAAAAAAATCTTGGCATATTGAATGCCATCAATTTCGCATAGAAGCGAATAGCGACGAATTAGCAAAACCAACACCTGAAGGCGTTCATCGAGATGGTGTGGATTTTGTATTAGTCATGATGATTAAACGCCAAAATATTTCCAGTGGCACCACCACGATGCACGATCTAGAGCAAAATAATTTAGATAGTTTTACGCTCACAGAACCGTTAGATTCAGCCATCGTCAATGACCAACGTTGCATGCATGGTGTAACCCCTATCACCCCAATCGACAATACACAGCCTGCTTATCGAGATGTGTTAGTAATCACTTTCAGAGCCATTTAGGCTTTAGCAATGTCAGAACAATCCGCTAAACATCAAGCGCACCCAAGTGCGAATCCCTTACGTAATTTAAATTTTTTTAAATTACTCAGTTACCGCGTATGCATGGTGTTTTCTTACCAAATTATGGCCGTCGTTGTCGGCTGGCACTTATACAGCTTAACGCATGACCCACTCGCCTTAGGTTTGGTTGGACTTGCAGAAATCATTCCTTATTTTTGCTCCGCATTATTTGCAGGCTATGCTGTCGACCACTATTCAAAAAGAAATTTTGCGATCTTGTCGTCACTTGTTTTAATGCTCAGCTCGCTCACACTTGCAGCAGTTGCCAGTGAGATGATTACAAAATACCCAACGCTGGTTATTTATGCATCCATTGGCCTAGTAGGGCTTGGAAGAGCATTTATTGCACCTTCATACAGCTCTATATTTGCCATTATTTTACCTAGGAAAGAATATGGAAAAGCGAGCGGTATTGGCAGCTCAGCATTTCAGATTGGTTTGGTCACGGGACCCGCATTAGGTGGATTATTGGTTGGCTGGACAAGTGTCACGATTGCCTATTTAGTCGCTGCAAGTTTTGCTTTGCTATCTGCGCTTCCATTACTGATGTTAAATATCTCAAACCAAACCACAAAACCAGAAAAAGCGGTGTTTGCAGGGATTGCCGAAGCAGTAAAATTTGTTGTAAACCACCAAGTGATTTTAAGTGCTCAAGCACTCGATATGTTCGCCGTGTTGCTAGGCGGAGCTGTAGCAATGTTGCCAGCTTTTATTCATGATGTGTATCAGGTAGGTCCTGAGGGACTTGGAATATTAAGATCATCGCCAGCAATAGGTGCGATCATGATTGGTATCTATTTAGCTCGAAATCCTATTCGCGAGCATGCTGGGAAATATCTATTGTGGGCAGTCGCAGGCTTTGGTGTTTGTATTATTGGTTTTGGACTCACCAGTCAGTTCTGGATTGCTGCTTTTATATTGGTACTTTCAGGTGTTTTTGACGGCGTTTCTGTGATTTTAAGAACCACGATTATGCAGCTCTCCACACCTGATCATATGCGAGGCAGAGTAGCTTCTATTAACGGGATTTTTATCGGATCATCAAACGAACTAGGGGCTTTTGAATCAGGCGTTACCGCAAAACTATTTGGACTCATACCTTCAGTTGTTTTAGGTGGGCTCATGACACTAGGCGTAGTTGCTACGACCGCTAAACTTGCACCAAAACTTCGCAACTTAGATTTAAATCATTTGGAATAACATCCAAAGCGGAAATCAATAATTGCTACTTCTTCCCGTCGCGTAATTATTCTCCACATCTTGCTGCCACTCTCCACAATGTGAGCACTTATGATCATGCATAGTGGGGCACAACACTAGTTGGTCACTATTACAAAACTTACATGCCAAACTCGGTTTACTTTTGTGCGTAACCTCATGATGCTCTGTTGCAACCTTGGTGCTTCCAAGGGCGTACTTGTTATCCATGGCTTCAATCCCTCACGCCTTAAT
>JBEDFH010000052.1:0-683 GCA_041175265.1 Pseudomonadota bacterium
TCCTGTGATACGCGTAGCAGTAGGCGACCCCAATGTTGCTGATTTCAAAATTGTTTCCCCACAAGAGTTATTTATCTTAGGTAAGGCCGTTGGCACCACCAACATTCTTCTATGGCACAAGAGTGGTAAATCCACCTTACTTGATACGACCATTGCAATTGACTTAGCACCATTATCAAAAGCACTCGCGGCGCAATTGCCGAATGAAAAAGATATTGTGTTGAGTTCCGCTTCTGGCTCTGTCGTATTATCTGGTTCGGTTTCCGATGCTGTTGTCGCAGATATCGTTAGCTCACTTGCTGAGGCACATGTTCGCAACCTCAATCGTTACCTAACAGGTGGCTACAAACCAACATCTAATTCCATCACAATGCCTAACGCGGCAACCGCCATGGTGCAAGTAGTTAATCTACTTAAAATTCGTGATCCACAACAAGTGATGTTAGAAGTACGCGTGGCTGAAATTTCAAAATCATTACTCGAACAGTTGGGCATTCAATTTAATGGTGGCGATATAAGGTGGAATGTTGTTAATACATACTCAACCAGCGGCGCTACAGGCATCGCCAAATTATTTAGATTTAACAATCAAAGTCAAAACGCCACATTAGAAGCACAACGTGTTGACTCACTCGTTAAAATATTAGCGGAACCAACCATCGTAGCTTCCAGCGGTCAAGAAG
>JBEDFH010000052.1:750-6764 GCA_041175265.1 Pseudomonadota bacterium
GTGTTAGATGGTGGCCGTATTAACTTAAAAGTAGCGCCTGAAGTTTCAGAGCTTGCGAAAGAAACTTTAATTGGCGGCATTTCTTCACCGACGTTTACAACACGCCGAGTATCCACCAGTGTGCAATTAAAAGATGGCGAAAGCTTAGTGATTGGTGGATTAATGCGAAATAACGTCACTGCCAATATCAAATCATTCCCAATTCTTGGTCAAATTCCAATTCTTGGCGCACTCTTTCGCAGCACAGAGTTCGTTACAGATCGCACCGAATTAGTGATTGTTGTCAGTCCAAGTTTAGTGAAATCAACCAAACAATCACCAATTTTACCGACGGATAAATTCAATCCGCCAAGTCGTACTGATTTATTCATAGGAGGCAAGCTTGAAGGTAAACAATAAGTTAAATAGGCTCGCTTTGATAATTTCTTTAGCACTTTCCGCATGCGCAGGGCAACCGCTTTCAGAAACGACTCCTGCCCTTGATAAGGAATTCGGCAGTTCAATTAAAGCGGCAAAAGAAGCACAAAAGATTCCTACCAACGCGAATCAAGCTGCGAAACAAAGCGACCCAAGTTCAAAAGAATTGAAAGAACCTTTTGATAACTATATCAAAGGCAAGAACAGCACAACACCAGCGCTTGATGCCCCCATCTCTTCAGGAAACGGTCAATAATGCATATTGTTCTATTTAGCCCCAAAAAATGGAAATTCTCAGAGTCATTTGAGTCTTCATCAAACCGTGTTACTAAACTTAATGGCGACTTAGAAAGTCTTACTCAGCAAGTCACCACACAACATCCTGATGTGGTTTTTGTTGGCGGTTTTGAAGAATCAGATGAGTTACTCACTAACTTAAAAAGCTTGTGTGATGCAATCCCACAAGCAATTGTGGTTCTATTTTTAGAGCAATCTGATTCTGATTTCTTAATAAAAGCGATGCGTGCTGGTGTTCGTGAAGTACTTGCCTCAAACACGACTGAAGAAATGACAGGCGCAGTGAATCGTGCAAAATCTCACCTAAAATCGACAGACAATAATAATGACCATCATAAAGCCCAAAAAATCGGCTTCATGTCTGCAAAAGGTGGAGACGGCGGCACTTGTGTTGTCGCAAACGTAGCAACAGCACTAGCTAAAAATGAACAGCTGCGTGTCTTAGCCATTGATCTGTCATTGCAATATGGCGACGTGGAAATTTATTTAACTAATAAATCCATCACCAACGATTTAGCTGATTTTTCTTGTGCCGTAGATCGCCTAGATAAAACATTGCTAGATTTGATGGTGCATCACGTGACTGATAATTTGCATTTGATTCCATCACCTTCATCACTTGAAAAAATCTTGCGCGTCGCTGCGGATGATGTAGAAAAACTCATCGACATCATCGAATCTCATTACGATTATGTGTTAATTGATATTGGCACAGGACTAGATCCGATTAGCCTAAGAGTTTGGGACAAATTAGATAAATTGATTTTGGTATCAACGATGTCAATTGCTTCAGCTCGCAGGACTTCTCAGCTACTGCGCTTATGGGAAAACATGGGCTATTCAGCCAAGAAAGCGTTTATCCTGATTAGCCGGTTTGGCGGCCCTTCAGATTTACAAGCGGTCGATTATGAAAAAGCGGTAGGCAAGAAAATATGGCGCACGGTTTACCGTGAGTATATGGGCATTCAAGAGTCTTTATTAAAAGGTACGCCTGTTGTTGATCTAAAGCCAAATACTAAATTCACGCACTCTATTCTAGACCTAACTTCCGAATGGACAGGTAAGCCGATTAAAAGGAAATCCTCAATATGGGCTTACTTAGGGATCAAATAGATAAATGGAATTACGGCCAGCCTGAGAAAAACGGGAACACTCAACATGAGTCTACCCCAAACCACGAAAATCAGTCTGGTCGTTCTTCTGAAGGCTTAATTAAAGCCTCAACGCACAATACTGGCAAAAAAATGTTGCCAGGCTACTATTCTGCGAAGGTTAAGCTCCACCAGAATCTACTAGCGAGGCTAGACTTAGCTGCTGCAGAAACAATGTCTGGTGAACAGCTGAGCATCAAGCTCAAAGACCTTATTAATACACTGATTGACGAGCAGTCGCTTCCGGTTAATAACGACGAACGTAGACAGCTCATCTCAGAATTGCAAAATGAAATTCTAGGTTTAGGACCGCTAGAACCTTTATTAGCGGATCCCACGATTACTGAAATTTTAGTTAACGGCTATGACACGGTTTTTATTGAACGTCGTGGCCGTTTAGAGCTTGTACCAATTCAGTTTAATGATAACGACCACTTATTAAGAATCATCGACAAAATCGTATCACGGGTGGGTCGTCGCATTGATGAGTCGAGCCCAATGGCAGATGCACGCTTACCTGATGGCTCTCGCGTTAATGCCATTATTCCGCCAGTAGCGCTAGATGGGCCTACCCTATCCATTCGTCGGTTTTCAGTCATCCCGCTACGCATTGATGATTTAATTGAAAAGAAGGCATTAACCAAAGGTATGGCTGACTTTCTGGCTGCGATGGTGCGGGCAAAAACCAGCATTCTCATTTCTGGTGGTACCGGCTCAGGCAAGACTACTTTACTCAATATTCTTTCAAGCTTTATTCCAGAAGGTGAGCGTATTATCACCATCGAAGATACCGCTGAATTACAACTACAACAAACCCATATTGTGCGTCTAGAAACGCGCCCTTCTAATATCGAGGGCAAAGGCGAAATATCCATGCGTGCATTGGTGAGAAACAGCTTACGTATGCGTCCAGACCGTATCGTATTAGGTGAAGTACGTGGCGGCGAGGTCATCGACATGCTACAAGCGATGAATACAGGCCATGAAGGTTCACTCACGACCATCCATGCAAACACACCGCGTGACGCTTTAAGCAGATTAGAAAACTTAGTGAATATGGGCGGTGTCACTATTGCACCTAAAGCTTTACGCCAACAAATTAGCTCAGCAATACACATCGTGATTCAAACCGCTCGACTGAGTGACGGTAGTCGTAAAATCACAAGCATTCAAGAAATCACTGGCATGGAAGGTGATGTAATTAGTGCTCAAGAGATTTTTGTTTATGAGCGAACTGGTGTCGGGCGAGAAGGTAATGTAGAAGGTCACTTCAGAGCAACTGGTGTCAGACCAATGGTTGCAGATCGCATCAAAACATGGGGGATACGTTTTGATGATGATTTATTTGAACCCAAAGTGCTTGATTAGGAAGACATATGTCACCTGAAATCATTCGTAGCATTCTGACCGCACTCACCTTCACGATGGTAATGATAGTTTTGGCTATTGGGATTAGTGTTTGGTATCGAAAATACAGTGGCCATGCTAAAGCTTTAAGTAGACGTTTAGGAGATATCGTCAACCTACGTAGCGCTTCAACTGACGAGCATTTAATCAAGCATTACCATGAAGAAAACAATGGTCTTAAACACATTGCTTTTGCATCACATATCATTGAATCACTCAAGTTAATGTTACTTAGATCTGGCATGGAAATGTCTATTGAAAAACTGATGACCATTTCGATCGGTCTATTTTTATCAAGCGCACTTCTATTCAGTTTATTTTTTAACTTAAACAGCTCAACAATTACTATCTTTAGCCTACTGATTGGTGCCACCCCTATTCTTTACATCAAACATAAAGAACATCAACGGAGTCTCGCAATTGAAAATCAATTACCTGAAGCACTAGATTTTATATGCCGTTCATTACGTGCAGGACATGGTCTAGCAGTCTCATTTGGGATGGTAGGTGATGAACTTCCAGCGCCAATTAATAAAGAATTTAAAACCGTATTTGAAGAGATTAACTTTGGTTTACCTTTTAACGACGCCATGTCTAATTTTGCTATTAGAGTGAATAGCAATGATGTCAGTTTCTTAGTGGTCGGCTTGCTGATTCAACGTGAAGCTGGTGGCAATTTGATCGAACTTTTAGAAAATCTCGCCAAGACTGTACGTGACCGCATGATTCTAAATGGCAAAGTTCGAGTCTTAGCTTCAGAAGGTAAGTATTCAGGAATCTTATTAAGCGTTTTACCCTTCTTACTGGGGGGCGTATTAGCCTTTATCAATCCAAAATATATGGCACTTCTTTGGACAACAGACATTGGACAAAGCCTGATGATCGGTGGTCTTTTGTTAATGAGCTTAGGCGCCCTCTGGATGTGGAAAATCACGCGGATTAAGGTGTAAAGATGAACAATCAGCAAATCATTTATTACGCATTAATCGTTCTGGTGTTTATTGCGGCAGTACTATTTATTATTGGCTTAGGCTTATTAATCGCCGAACACGATGTTCAAAAACGGCTATCACAAGTACTTGAACAACCCGGTACTAAGATAGCTGATACGAACGCAAGAGTATTAAGCAATCGCTGGTC
The DNA here is from genome assembly GCA_041175265.1 of Pseudomonadota bacterium. Lineage (GTDB taxonomy): Bacteria > Pseudomonadota > Gammaproteobacteria > Burkholderiales > Methylophilaceae > Methylopumilus_A. The sequence goes on from JBEDFH010000052.1 coordinate 5,163, forward strand.
TAAGATTCTAGAGTCCCTGTCAAAACTCTCACTCCCTAGCGAAGGCTGGCAAGACTCCAGTATCCATCTTAAATTCCTAAGAGCTGGTCTAAGAGATAATGCTACCCCTAAGATTTATTATGCAATAAAAAGCCTAATGACTTTTGGTGTCCCAATGATTGCAGGCCTCCTCATGTGGTCGCAAGTGTCAGATTTAGGGTTAGCTAAATTTGCACTATGCTTAATTGCAATCGCTGCAATTGGATATTATTTACCAGAAGTCTATTTAGATCATCGCACTAAAAAACGTGTTGAGGATACTCAACATGGCTTACCCGATCTCATTGATTTGTTAGTCATATGTACTGAGTCTGGCTTAGGATTAGATGCAGCACTGAATCGCGTCTCAAAAGAAATTGCACGAACCAATCCATTCCTTGCAGAAGAGTTATACCTCACTAATTTAGAGATTCGCGCAGGTGCAGGTCGCAATCAAGCGCTCAAGAATTTTGCACTACGCATTAACTTAGATTCTGTTCACAACTTAGTTTCCATGTTGGTTCAAGCAGCTCGTTTTGGAACCAGCGTTTCAGAGTCGCTGAGAGTGCAAGCTGAAGTCATGCGAATTAAACGCGTGCAATTTGCAGAAGAAATAGCCTCAAAAATTCCAGTAAAAATGCTATTACCGATGATTTTTTGTATATTCCCTGCACTACTCCTTGTCGTGATTGGGCCTGCCATGATTCAGATTAAAACACTATTCAACTAATGAAAAAATCCCATCAAAAACAAGCTCAATCCTGCACCGGAAACGCACTGGTAGAATTTGCATTAGTACTCCCAGTTTTACTGATGCTTGTGTTTGGGATTGTTGAGTTAAGCCTCGCGCTTTATGACAAAGCAATCATCACTAACGCTAGTAGAGAAGCTGCGCGTGCTGGTGTCATATTTAGAGTCCCTGCACTCACCAACGCTCAAATTTCAGCCATCGCAACCGACTACTGCACAAATAACCTAGTGACTTTTGGCGGTGCCTCACAACCTAATGTCACCGTGACACAAACAGGCGGTACTACAGCAGGAAACGAGCTCAAAATTACTGTGACTTACGAATACACCGGCTTGCTACTGGGCAATATGATTAGCGCATTTACTGGCGGAAAATTATTGTCAGCTTCCACCACGATGATTTACGAATAAGCATCCATTAAAAATAAGAACGGATTGATCTGATGCATGATTTAAAAAATCAACATCCGCAACAACATGGCAGCACGATTATTTTATTTGCACTTTTGTTGCCTATATTCATTAGCCTAGCCGCACTCGCTGTAGATTTAGGTCCCATTAACAGCGCCGGCACTTGTTGCAACGCTACGTCGCAACCTTGCCTCCGCTAACTCAGCAGATGCCGCAGCACTTGTGGGTGCCTCTTCACTCACCAAACAAACCCCAGATGCACCTAGTGCCAATTATGCTCATCCAAATTGGAGTTACGCATCAACCAAAGCCTCACAAGGCATCAATTTAAACAAAGCTGACAATCGAGATTTAAGTGATGGCGTTATCGAAGTGGGTTATTGGAATGTCAAACACACTCCAGAAGGCATGCAATCTACAGGC
>JBEDFH010000053.1:0-5660 GCA_041175265.1 Pseudomonadota bacterium
CCACTGGTCACTCGTGGCAGCATTCACGGTTGCCTTCGTAACGCATGCCTCTGAATGGGATCGAGTAACCCATACAAAAGCTGGCTATGTCGCTGGCACACTCATTATTAGTCGAATTATTTGGGGATTCCTTAAAACAGGATATGCCCGCTTTCAAAGTTTCCCACCAGACCCAGAAGCCGCACTTCGCTATACATGGCGAACCGTTCGTGGTCGCGCAAGGCCTTTTGTAGGGCACAATCCAGCTGGGTCATTGGTTATTTACGCCATGCTTGTTCTTGGCCTTTCTACAGTCATTAGTGGCTTTTTAGTTTTTAATGATGGATGGCTATTAGACTTTTCTGACGTTCTTCATGATGTGCACTTCTACAGTGCGTGGGGATGGTTGATTTTGGTTTGCGGACACGTGATTGGCGTAATTACGGAAAGCGTCTTACACAAAGAGAATTTGATTCTCGCCATGTTCACGGGCATGAAATACGACGTTGAAAAATCTGTAAAACCAAAAGATAACAAAGTTGTTTCACGTGAAACAATTCGTATTTTTGCAATATTCACACTGCCATTTAAATGGCTCTATAAATGGTTTTGTAAATAAGCGGCTATTTGCCAATACAAAACTTACTAAAAATCTCACCCAATAAATCATCTGGGGTGAACTCTCCAGTAATTGAATTTAACTCTGTTTGCGCTGAACGTAAGTTTTCAGCAACCAACTCAGCCTGATGGATGCTCTGCAATCCAACATTTAAAAAAGACTCTACTTTTGCAATAGATTCCAAATGACGCGTTCGCGCCATAAAAATTCCTTCGCTGGTTGTTTGCCAACCCGCCATTTTTAATAAATGTGATTTGAGCAAATCAACACCGTCGCCTTTTTTAGCTGAAATAAACACATGCATTTCATGATCGATTTCTTTGAGACTTGGCGCCTCTGAACTCAAGTCAATTTTGTTATGAACCCAAATTTTGGGCAAATCTAACGGGAGGCGGTCTAAAATCGATTTTTCAACATCGGTAATGCCATGAGTTGCATCTAACAACAATAATGCGATATTCGCGCTTTCTAGCGCTCGCCAAGTTCGGGCAATTCCGAATTTTTCGATCTCATCATCTGTTTCACGCAAACCAGCAGTATCGATAATATGTAAGGGGATTCCGTTAATTTGAATTAAGCTTTTAACAGTATCTCGAGTTGTTCCAGCAATCGGGGTCACAATTGCAACTTCATCACCGGCCAATTGATTAATCAAACTTGATTTACCAACATTCGGCTGACCAACCAAAACAACCGTTAAACCTTCACGTAATAAATTGCCCTGTTTTGCCTGTTGAAAGATTTTCTGAAGTTCAACAAGAATGTTCTTTAACTTTGCTTCAACATTCCCTTGAGTAATGAAATCGATTTCTTCTTCAGGAAAGTCTAAACAAGCCTCTACATACATCCGCAACTCAATTAGACGCTCAAGTAAAACATTTATACGATTTGAAAACTCACCAGATAAAGAGCGCATGGCACTTCTGGCCGCTTCTACAGTAGAAGCATTAATCACATCAGCCACCGCTTCTGCTTGAGCTAAATCCATCTTGTCATTCAGATAAGCACGCTGAGTAAACTCACCCGGCAACGCCTGACGCGCACCCAAAGCCAAACAGCGCCTTAATAGAATTTGTAATAGGGCAGGGCCACCGTGCGCCTGTAACTCAAGTACATCTTCGCCGGTATAGGAATTAGGTGCCTGGAAATAAATGGCAATGCCTTGATCAATCGTTGACTCATCAGCTTCCTTAAAAGGAAGATAAGCAGCATGGCGTGGGGATGGGCATTGCCCTAAGATAGATTGAGCAATAGTGCGGGCCTGAGGGCCCGACACTCTGACTACACCGATACCACCAGAGCCGGTAGCAGTCGCTATCGCGGCAATGGTATCGTTTATAACATTAGCGTCCTGCATGTCCTTTTTTCTTCGCTAAAGCTGCAGCATGAATAGATCGGTTAATTTGTGCTTGTTGAAGAATCGACAAGATATTATTAACCAACCAGTAAAGCACCAAGCCTGCTGGGAAGAAGAAGAAGAAAATACTAAATATCACAGGCATCCAAGTCATGACTTTAGCTTGAATTGGATCTGTTGGTTTTGGATTCAACTTCGTTTGAATAATCATCGTCAAACCCATCAACACTGGCAACACCCAGTATGGATCTGGTGCTGATAAATCCTGAATCCACAACATGAACGGTGCATGACGCATTTCTACGCTGGCCAATAACATCCAGTAAAGCGAAATAAAGACTGGAATTTGCACCAAAATCGGCAAACAACCACCCAATGGATTAATTTTTTCGGTTTTATATAAATCCATCATCGCTTGCTGCATTTTTTGACGGTCATCGCCAAATTTCTCTTTCATGCTTTGCAAACGAGGCGCCAATTCACGCATCTGCGCCATATTGCGGTAACCCGCAGCAGACAACGGATAGAACGCCAACTTAATTAAAATGGTCAGCAAGATAATCGCCACACCCCAATTACCCACCAGATCTTGAATCCAGCAAAGTACTTTAAATAACGGTGCTGCGATAAAAGCCAACCAACCATAGTCAACGGTGTACTCTAAGCCTGGCGCTGTTTTAAGCAAATCGTCATGCGTTTGCGGGCCTGCGAATAACTGTGCAGTCACTTCTTTTGTTGCACCTGGTGAAACAGCACCTAATGAAGATTTAGTACCAATTGCAAACACCTTATCTGAAAGCTTATTAGTATAAAACTCACGAGTTAAAGCCGTTTGTGGAATCCAAGCACTGACAAAATAATGTTGTACTAAGCCAATCCAGCCATCTTTAGAAACCTTTGCCAACTCTTCTTTTGCCATGTCGCCAAAAGTAATTTTCTTAAACTTATCAGCATCAGTAAAATAAGCGCCACCAGTAAAGGTAGGCATCATTTTGCTACCTTGGTTTGAAGCATTGTCATGAACAATTTGGTAATAAACCCAAGGGTCTAAAGCTGCGGCTGAGCCATTAGTAATCTTATAATCCACTTTAATTGCATAGCTACCACGCGTAAAAGTGTAAATCTTGTCTACAGATACACCATCCGCATTTTTCCAAGTCATCACAACTTTAACGTCGTTCTGATCAGCTTGCATTTGATAAGAAGGCGCAGCTGAAGCAAAGATGGCTTTATGTGTTGGCAAATCATTACCAATCAAACCAGACTGAGCAACATAAAGCATAGGGCTCACTTTAGCTTCGTCCATCAACACAAAGTTAGCGTCGGTTGAATCTGCAGCGCGATGCTTCAACAACTCTAAATGACGCAAATCACCACCAACGGTAGCAATTTGTGCCTTATATAAGTCTGTTTCAACAGTCACCGTCTGATCATTCGTGAGACGGAAGCCGACTTCTTTCACATCATTCGCAACGGCCTCAGCCTTTGCTACAGGAACATCAGTCTCTTGGCTTGTTGCCACTTGCTCTGGCGCATGCTGACGATGCCAAGCATCCCAGCCCATCAAAATAGAAAATGACAAAACAACAAACAAAATTAATCTTTTAATATCCATAAATTCTTAATCTAATCTCTATATAAAAAGCAAAAGTTCTCTAAGGAATAGGGTCATGGCCGCCTTCATGCCATGGATGACATTTTAACAATCTTCTGACTGCCAAATAGGATCCACGCAAAGCACCATGTTTTTCTATTGAAAGGTAAGCATATTTAGAACAAGTGGGATGAAATCGACACTGTTGGCCAAAAAAAGGACTTAAAGCTATTTGATATCCCCTGATTAACCACAATAGAATTCGCGCCATTAGTTTCTCTTAAAATTAAGGTTTTTGCTGCTGACTTAATTTGTTCAATAGCATAACAAATTCTTGCTCAATCGCAGAATAATTAATAGGAATAAATGGCTTTTGAGGGCGAATGACCAAATCTAAACTCAATAAATCTAATGGATTTGTTCTAAATAGTTCACGCAGGACGCGCTTCATGTAATTACGTTCGACAGCTAAACGTGAATGCTTCTTACCGACCACCAAGCCTAGACGCGTATAGCCAAGTTGATTCTTTTGGTAATGAATCACCAGGTATTCACCTGCAACACGCTTGCGGAAACTAAAAACGGATGAAAAATCATCCGTTTTTAATAATTTTAATCTTTTGGGGAATTTAAAATTCATGTTACCTAATACACTTGCACAGCTCACTGTGCGATTAGGTAAAGACTTAAACTGCTAAGCGAGCACGGCCCTTAGCACGACGAGCAGCAATCACTGCGCGACCACCACGAGTTTTCATGCGCACTAAAAAACCATGAGTGCGTGCACGACGAACTTTCGAAGGTTGATATGTACGTTTCATTGTGATTCTCCGATAACTTCTATATGTTTTTCAAACAAGGGCGTAATTAAACCCCATCTAACAACGCTGTGTCAACGAATATTTACTGATTAATCAAATATAAATCACAAACTTGCCTGTGGATAAGTTTGCATAAACCAGTTAAAATGAGCCTCGATCATCACCTGTTTGAAATGCTTGATTAAATCACATTCAAACTCGTAGCGAGCAAGCTATTACGCCGCTCGCAGGCTCAAGAGCCATGTACCCTTAAAAACAATAATCGCAGGGAGTATCGGGCAACCGATGGAAAATTTTTGGTCTGCGTGCCTAGGACGTTTTGAAAAAGAACTGTCTGCACAGCAATTTAACACTTGGATAAAACCACTGTCGCACAAAGTAGAAGATGATGCTTTGCTCCTACTTGCGCCTAATCGTTTTGTTCAGCAATGGGTTAAAGACCGCTTCCTTCCTAAAATTCATGCCTTCGCTAAAGAAACCCTAAACGCACCCATACAAGTTGATGTGCTGTTAATGGACAATATTGAGGCTGCAAAAAAACAACTCAATGATGATGCAGCTAAAAAACCAGAGAGCGTTAGCAAACAAGATAGCATTGGCAAAAAGGCTGCTACAGCCACCAGCGTTAAAAAAACAAAAGCACCTAGCGATCACTCAGGACTCAACCCTGCATTTAACTTTAATAACTTTGTAACAGGTCGCGCCAATCAATTAGCGCGTGCAGCTGCATTACAAATTGCAGAAAACCCAGGCAGTGCTTACAACCCGCTATTTATTTATGGTGGCGTAGGGCTAGGGAAGACCCATTTACTCCAAGCGATTGGTAATTACTTAAAAGACCATCGCCCAGAAGCCAAGATTAAATACTTACACGCTGAAAAATACGTATCAGATGTTGTAAAAGCCTATGAACACAAAGCGTTTGACGAATTTAAACGCCAATATCACTCACTAGACTTATTGTTAATTGATGATATCCAGTTCTTTGCTAAAAAAACGCGCACGCAAGAAGAGTTCTTTTACGCGTTTAACTCATTGATTGAGGCTAAGAAGCAAATCATCATCACTTGCGATACTTACCCTAAAGAAATCCAAGACGTTGATGAACGCTTAAGAACCCGCTTTAGTTGGGGCTTAACAGTAGCTGTTGAACCACCTGAATTAGAAATGCGTGTCGCGATTCTGCTTAAAAAAGCAGAAGAAGCAAAGATTGCACTTAGTGAAGAAGTTGCATTCTTTGTAGCGAAGCAAATTAGATCTAGTGTGCGTGAATTAGAAGGTGCGCTGAAT
>JBEDFH010000054.1:0-5495 GCA_041175265.1 Pseudomonadota bacterium
TTGGTAGTGGTGACGGCATTCCCCCCTGCGCGCTCCGCAATAAGCGCCCTTGCAATCTGTTTAGCAAACCGTTCTTCACCATATTCTTTAATGACCTTTCCCAATTCCTGCTCTGTAACCACCGCCAAGTAATCAGCGGCTGTTCGCCCTGATGTTTGATCCATACGCATATCCAATGGACCATCAAATCTAAAACTAAAACCTCGCTCACCAACATCAATCTGCGGCGAGGAAATCCCCAAGTCCAATAAAATGCCATCAACCTTATTCACGCCCAACGCGGCAAGCTCTTCTGCAAGACCAGCAAAATGACTATGAACAATATGAAAGCGTGGGTCTTGAATAGCTTCAGCAGAAGCAATCGCCGCTAAATCACGATCAAACGCAATTAAACGACCCCCTTTTCCTAGCTTCTCCAAAATTTTTCGGCTATGACCACCGCGACCAAAAGTGCCATCTACATAAATACCTGAAGGTTTTACTGCCAAACCTTCTACCGCCTCATTTAACATCACCGTAATGTGTGGCGATGCCGGCACCTCTCCTACATTCTGCTCATTTTTTTTGATTTGTGAGCGGCTGCTCACAGTGAGAATCCTTCTAATTCAGATGGCAAGCTCAAATCATCTCCGGCCATCACGCTATCCAACTGGGCGCGCCATGCTTCCATATTCCACAATTCAAAATGACTGCCCTGCCCAACAAGCATCGCTTGCTTGTCCAAGCCTGCAAAATCACGCAGCACTGGCGAAACCAATAAGCGACCAGCAGCATCCATCTCAATATCTTCAGCATAACCAACCAACAATCTTTGTAACGCGCTTGAACGCTTATCAAAAGAAGACAAAGACATCATTTTGGATTGGATAGGCTCCCAAGCAGGCTGCGGGTAAAGCAATAAACAACGATGAGGATGCGCAGTCAAAACCAAATGACCGGCAGATTGAGATTGCAGGGCGTCACGATGCTTAGCTGGGATAGCCAGCCGACCTTTTGCATCCAAATTAAGTGATGAAGCACCGCGAAACATAAAAACCCTTTTATCAAAATTTAAGTGGTGAGAGGCCCGCTCATCTAAAGAAATGCTGACCACGCCATGAGATGAGCACAACGGTTACAGGCCAGCAATTTCCCACAAAAACCCACTTTCACCCACTTGTTGACACTATAGATAAAAAAATAGGGCGATGCAAGCCCTTTTTAATGATTTTTCCTTTACAGTACAATGACTTAGCTACTTTTGATGATAAATAATTTATCCTTTAAAAATAACAAGATAGGCAATCTAGTGAATGTGACTTATAAAGAGCTGAATTTTGCCGAAAAATTTAACAACATTTAAGAAATGCAGGCAGGAAAAGGCGTTACAGAAGATTATCGAGAATAAACAATGAAGAGAAAACTAATGCAAAGACACTAAAAATATTTTTTGAGGGATTTCGAGCAAAATCCAAATGAAGAAATACATGAAAATTGAAGCTGGTCGATAAGCCGGGTTCTGTAAATGCCTTACGGCAAGTGACAGTCATTCATCTAGGCGAACAATTGCTTGTACGCTCGAGCAACCTACCCGCTGGCAGCGCGAGTCACGCCATTACCAGCCTATTTGGTCTTGCTGCGGATGGAGGTTACCGCGTTTCACCGTAACTTAATACGCTCGTCTCTGTGGCCCTATTCCGCGCCTTATACTATTGCTAGCTTTCAGCGTACGGCCGTTAGCCGTCATCCCACTCTATGCAGCCCGGACTTTCCTCCCCTACCTAAGTAGCGGCGACTGCCTGACCAGCTTCAGCTTTATTTTAGCATGCCTGAGCTTAATTACCCGACGCTTACAGCATTCTCCATTCAACCGATTGTCCGGCACGAAGCGGCACCAAGAAATCATCACCAAATTCAATTTCGGCAGGCACTTGCCAGCTTTCTTTTATCAACGTGATCTGATCTTGGTTTCGTGGCAAACCATAAAAATCTGCGCCATAAAAACTAGAGAACGCTTCCAATTTATCAAGTGCATTTGCAGCCTCAAAAGCTTCTGCATAAAGCTCTATACCAGCATGAGCGCTATACATACCTGCACAGCCGCAAGCAGACTCTTTAGCCGATTTAGGATGTGGGGCACTGTCTGTTCCCAAAAAGAATTTAGGGCTGCCAGAGGTCGCAGCATCCACCAGCGCCAATCGATGCTCTTCACGCTTTAATACAGGTAAGCAATAATGATGAGGACGCATACCACCAGCAAACATTGCATTGCGGTTCATGAGTAAATGATGCGGTGTAATAGTAGCCGCGACATTGCTCGGCGCGTTCGCGACGAATTCGGCCGCTTCTTTCGTGGTGATGTGCTCAAACACCACTTTTAGCGCAGGGTACTTGGCCAATAATGGCTTCATATGGCGATCAATAAACACACGCTCACGGTCAAATACGTCCACATCAGCATCGGTCACTTCGGCATGCACTAGCAAGGGCAAGCCCAAGTGTTCCATTGCACTCAAAGCCGCCGCGCATTTGTCTAAGCTAGTCACGCCTGAGTCAGAGTTAGTGGTTGCGCCTGCCGGATAGAGCTTAAAGGCTTTTATAAAGCCACTTGCTTTAGCTTCTTGTACGTCTTTCACACTGGTGTTGTCAGTGAGATACAAAGTCATTAAAGGCTCAAAATTTGCACCCTTTGGCAAGGCGTCCAAAATACGTTGGCGATATTCTGCGGCTAATTGCGAATTAGTGACTGGCGGACGTAAATTCGGCATAACAATAGCCCGTGCAAATCGTTTAGCTGTATCACTCAACACAGCCCTAAGTGAAGCGCCGTCGCGTAAATGTAAATGCCAATCATCTGGACGTGTTATCGTTAATTTATTCATCTTTTACTCTTTAATTTTTAATGCAAATTCATAAAGCAGGTTTTTCTTAACTGCGGTAATTTCAGCGGCTAACTTCACCGCCTGTTTTAAAGGCAAATCTTCAAGCAATAATCTTAAAATGCGTTCAGCTTCTTCATTAACTGCCGCCTCTTCAACCACAGCCGCCGCCTCAACCAGCAACACAAACTCGCCTCGCTGTTGATTAGTATCAGCCTCTAACCAAGCCTGAGCTTCTGCCAAATTGCAACGATGGAAAGTTTCAAAGGTTTTAGTCAGCTCACGCGCGATCGTGATTCTACGATCACCGCCCAAGACTTTACATAAATCCACCACAGATTCTACTATCCGATGCGGCGCTTCATAAAACACTAGGGTGGACTGATAATCCTTTAAAGTTTCGAGTGTTTTACGCCGTTGCGATCCGCTTGCTGGCAAAAATCCATAAAACAAAAATCCATTGGCCGTGATTCCTGATGCAGACAAGGCCGCAATCACAGCGCTTGCACCAGGCACTGGCACTACATTTACACCAGCATCACGTAATACATCCACCACAATAGCACCCGGGTCACTAATGCCAGGCGTCCCAGCATCGGTGACCAAGGCAATAGATTCTCCAGCTTGTAAACGCCCTAATAAAATCTGCGCCGACTGCTGCTCATTATGCTCGTGAACAGCGATCAATTTTTTCTGGATAGCAAAGTGGGAGAGCAAGTGAGAAGTATGTCTTGTATCTTCCGCCGCAATCGCGTCAACCGTCTTAAGCACCTCAAGCGCACGCAAGCTGATATCTTGGAGATTTCCAATTGGAGTGGCAACCACATATAATGTGGGCAATGAATGCTGATTGGCAGAACTCAAAAAATGACTCACTTTCATCTCAATATTTTGCAAGTTTACACGCAAGCCAGACACTAGCCTATGAACACCTTAGGCAATCAAGCAGAAAAAATTGCTTTGTCTTACTTAGAACAACAAGGCCTCACCTTAATTAGTAAAAATTATCAAACACGATTTGGTGAAATTGACTTAATTATGCAAGACGGCAAAAGTATTGTGTTTATAGAAGTCAGATTAAGAAAAAATAATAACTTTGGTGGGGCAAGTGAGAGCATTACTCAAGCCAAACAGCGTAAAATAGCGAAAGTTGCTGAACAGTTTTTACAGCAAAGCGGCAATCAAGCCTGTCGATTTGATGCCATCTTAATGGACAAAGCAGACATACAACATATTCAATGGATCAAAGATGCGTTTGAAGTTTAATTGGACCCCACACTCATGGATTTAAGCGCAAGAATTAGTGCACACTTTGAGGCGAGTGCTCAATTAAAATTATCCTTAGCGGAATTATTAGCAACCCCTATCGCTACTGCTGCACAGATCATCGTTGATGCAATACTGAATGAAAGAAAAGTCTTATCCTGTGGCAACGGCGCGGGGGCAGCAAATGCTCAATACTTTAGTTCTCGCATGCTCGGTCATTATGAGATGGAGCGCCCTGGCTTAGCGAGCATCGCGCTAAGTGCGGACAGCACAACGATTACGGCTATCGCCAATCTTGGAAATTTCGATCAAGTCTATGCAAAACAAGTTCAAGCGCTTGGACAAGCAGGTGACATTTTATTAGCGATAAGCACCAGCGGAAATTCTGAAAGTATTTTAAATGCCATCAAGGCAGCAAAAGAGCGCAAAATGAAGGTGATTGCATTTAGCTGTGGTGATGGCGGCAGGCTCATGGAACTTCTCGAAGATCAAGACATCCATTTAGGGGTGCCTCATGACAATGTAGCAAGGGTTCAAGAAGTTTATATTCTCATTTTGCATTGCCTATGCGATGCTATCGATTGTTTATTATTAGGAGTTGAATAAATGCGTTTACCATTCAAGTTTTCAATGAGCCAGTTCGTCATTGCTGCCGCACTCAGCACACAACTCACAGGATGTTTTCCGGTTATTGCTGGCGGCGCAGCAGCTGGCGGTGCAATGGTTGCTGATAGAAGAACAGCTGGCACTTATGTTGAAGATCAAACGATTGAACTAAAAGCAGAAAAAGCAATTTTTGAGAAGATTGGTAAAGATATTCATGCCAATGTCACTAGCTACAATCGCAATGTCCTCATTACCGGAGAAGCTAAGACTAACGCTGTAAAAGCGAATGCAGAAGAATTGGTCAAACCAATTAACCAGGTCAACAAGGTCACTAACGAATTAGTGATTGGCGAGAACTCATCATTAACATCACGTTCTAACGATGCTTACATCACCTCAAAAGTAAAAGCGAGCTTCATTAAAGAAAATAAATTCCCAGCAAACTATGTAAAAGTCGTTACTGAAGCGTCAACTGTATTTTTATTAGGAATCGTGACGCAACAAGAAGCTGATGATGCTGTAGAAATTGCTCGGGGCGTTAGTGGTGTAGAAAAAGTTGTCAAAGTTTTCGAATACATTAAATAAGTAAATTAATATAACCATCGAAATATAGGTAATTCAAATATGAGCGAAGCAGGCAAAGAAATTATTATTGAAGGTCTAACCCGGGCTGGCAAGCCTTTCCGCCCAAGTGACTGGGTAGATAGAATGTGTAGCACTTATGCGACCTTTGGCGCAGACCGCAAACTTAAATACTCTCCGTAT
>JBEDFH010000055.1:0-9492 GCA_041175265.1 Pseudomonadota bacterium
CAAATCGTTGCTGATTTAGAGGCACAGGGCTATTTAATTAAGATTGATAAACATAAACTCAAAGTGCCGCGCGGCGACCGTACTGGTGTTGTGATTGAGCCGATGCTGACAGACCAATGGTTTGTGGCAATGAGTAAGCCCTCTGCAGATGGCAAAAGCATCACGCAAAAAGCGATTGATGTTGTGGCTTCTGGCGAGATTAAGTTTTACCCAGAAAACTGGGTGAATACCTACAACCAATGGCTCAACAATATTCAAGATTGGTGTATTTCTCGTCAACTTTGGTGGGGTCATCAAATCCCAGCTTGGTATGACGGTTTGGGTCAGGTTTATGTTGCACATAATGAAGCTGATGCATATGAGGAGTTTGAGAGAGAGCTAGAATTACTTGCTGAAAAAGATGTAGAAAGCGCGAAAGTTCTCCGTGAGAAGGGTTTGAAACGTGATGATGATGTGCTTGATACATGGTATTCATCTGCATTATGGCCATTTTCAACTTTAGATTGGACGGGTGATGAAGAAAAAGACGCTGCCAATATCGCATTGCAGCAGTATTTGCCATCATCTGTCTTAGTCACAGGCTTCGATATTATTTTCTTCTGGGTGGCACGTATGGTCATGATGACCAAACATATCACTGGCAAGATTCCGTTTAAGGATGTTTACGTTCATGGCTTAATCCGCGATGCGGAAGGCCAAAAGATGTCTAAATCAAAAGGTAATGTGCTTGATCCAATAGATTTGATTGATGGCATTTCACTTGAAGATTTATTGAAAAAACGCACAACTGGATTAATGAATCCTAAGCAGGCTGAAAGTATTGAAAAGAAAACTCGCAAGGAGTTTCCGGAAGGGATTTCTGCATTTGGTACTGATGCATTACGATTTACTTTCGCCAGTCTTGCAAGTCCTGGTCGTGATATCAAATTCGATATGCAACGTTGTGAAGGCTATCGCAACTTCTGTAATAAATTATGGAATGCAACACGATTCGTTTTGATGAATACTGAAGGTCAGGATTGTGGTTTAGAGCAGTGCAGTTCACAGCCTGATGGTTATCTGAGCTTCTCACAAGCAGATCGTTGGATTGTGAGCCTATTGCAACGCGTTGAAGCTGACATCGAAAAAGGCTTTACCGATTACCGTTTTGATAACGTTGCCCAAAGTATTTATAAGTTTGTTTGGGATGAGTATTGCGATTGGTATTTAGAAATTGCTAAGGTGCAAATTCAGCAAGGTTCCGATTCTGAGAAGCGTGCAACCCGTCGCACTTTGCTTCGTGTATTAGAAACGATTTTGCGTTTAGCACATCCAGTGATGCCGTTTATTACTGAGGAAATTTGGCAAACGATTGGCAAGATGAGTGGCAGAACTGGCCCAAGCATTATGCTTGAAGCTTATCCAAAAGCTCAGTTAGAAAAGATTGATGAAAAAGCAGAAGCTTGGGTTGCATTATTAAAAGAGAGTGTTGATGCTTGCCGTAGTTTAAGAGGTGAAATGAATATTTCACCTGCGACTAAAGTGCCATTAATTGCTGCTGGTGATGCAGTTCAATTACAAGCCTATGCGCCACATTTAAAAGCGCTCGCGAAACTCGCTGAAGTTGAAATTGTGACAGATTTACCTGAGGCTGATGCACCTGTGGCATTGGCTGGTGATTTTAAATTGATGCTTAAAATTGAGATTGATGTCGCCGCCGAAAAAGAACGTTTGGGTAAAGAAATTGCTCGTTTAGAGGGAGAAATTGCTAAGGCAAACGGTAAGCTTACGAATGAAAGTTTTGTGGCAAGAGCGCCGGCTGCAGTTGTTGAGCAAGAAAAAGCGAGGGTCGCTGAGTTTTCTGCAAGTTTGGAAAAGCTGAAGACGCAATTGCAAAAATTGAAGTAGCAATTTCATAATAAAAAAGGCAGCTTAAGCTGCTTTTTTTATTATCTCAAGAGGTTAGCGCGCCCAATCTATGTCGGCAGGGTCACACTAGGTCAATGACGGCTCATCCATTTGGTTGCCCAAACTTACTACCTTATTCACTGCGCTAACAAGTGTCATTTTAACTGACTTGTTAAGCTTATTTGGTCTTAATTCCCAGCTGTTTTAGTTTTCGATATAAATGGGTGCGTTCTAATTCAACTGCTTCTGCAACACGACTCATGTTTTTATCTGCTTTTTGGATGTGATGCTCAAAGTACAAACGTTCAAACGCGTCTCTTGCTTCTCTAAGCGGTTGGTTTAAATCAACTTGAAGGCCTTCAGACTTTGTTATAGAAGCCACTTCTGTGATTTGTAATGGAGAAAACTGCTCCATGACACGCTGCACATCCGCCACTGTAATTTTTTCGCCAAGGCTTGTTTGCATAAGATTGCGGATGACGCTATCAAGCTGTTTAAGATTGCCTGGCCAATCAGCATTTCTTAAAGTGTTAAGTGCCGCAGTTTCAAATTCACGATAGCTGACTTCGGTCGATTCTATTAATAAAAATCCAATTGCGCGTGCTAGATCAGGAATGTCTTCTCGATGATCTGAGAGGCTAGGAATTTTTAATGTGCTGACGGACAGTGCTTGCAATAGGGTGTTATCAAAGTGTCCTTCAGTCACTAAGTCAGGCAGTGGTTTGGAAGTGCTTGCTACCACGCGAGTGCCATACTTTTCTGCTTTTGCGAGCAGAACCAACAAACCTTTTTGTTCAGTTTTGTTGAGAGATGCTAGCTCTGGAATGAATAATAATCCCTCACGAAGTTGTTCTAGAATATCTAACGGGGCATCAATGAGTCTTTGGGTGTCTGTCAGCTCTAGCCAAGGACTTTGTGGTTTATGTAGAAATTTTGCACAGAGTTCAGATCCGCTACCTTCTTCACCAATCATTAATAATGGTGCTTTTGCCAGAGAGATTTGTTCTAAGCGTTGTCGTAATTCAGTAATGACTGCACTTTTGCCTAGCTTAAATAAGTTCATGTCAGACTTTGGCAATTGCTCACTATGTTTAAGCGCAGCTGTGACTGTTTTTAAAAGTTTTTGAAGTGCGATTGGCTTCTCAAGAAAATCAAATGCGCCAATGCGAGTGGCTTCTACAGCCGTGTCAATCGTGCCATGGCCTGACATCATTACAACAGGCATGGTTAGCATGCCTGTGTTACTCCATTCCTTTAGTAAGGTGATGCCGTCGCAATCTGGCATCCAGATGTCAAGCAAGACAATATCGGGTCTAATTTGTTGGCGATACTCTCTCGCTTCGGCCGCGTTTTCGGCAAGCTTTACTTGATATCCTTCGTCTTGAAGAATATCTCTTAACAGTTCGCGAATGCCAATCTCGTCATCAACGACGAGTATTTGTCTTGCTTTCATGACTTATCTGCCTTACCTGTTTTTGTTTTCCGCTTTGTTTGTTTGCTGATATTTTCTGATATTTTGTTATTCGAAGGTAGGCAAACAGTCACTGTTGCACCACCTAGAATGTCTTTCTCAAGCTGAATATTCTCAACATTGATTGTGCCTTTGTGTTCTTCGACAATTTTCTTAACAATTGCTAGCCCTAATCCTGTGCCGTGTTGCTTCGTTGTCATGTAAGGTTCAAAAGCGCTTGATAAAATTTCCAAAGGAAATCCTGAGCCGTTGTCACTCACAGACAAGCAAACCTCATCTCCTTTTTTGAAAGTGCTCACTTGAATCATGGCCTTGGGGGTTTTTTCGAGGGCATCTTGTGCATTTTGTAGCAGATTATGTAGCACTTGCCTTAACATCGTCGCGTCGCCTAATACTTCGGCGATATTTTTTTCTAAACTAATTTTAATTTTAATGTGTGCTGGCTCGTAAAGTTCTAATACATCCTGAACCAGACGATTGATGTCTACATTGTTTAAATTTAGTGAGGGTGCACGTGCATATTCACTAAATTCATTTACCATTGTTTTCATCGCATCTACTTGGGCTACGATGGTATCTTTTGCGCGACGTAACATTTCACCATCTGCTTTATCTAGTTTGCTAGAAAGTTTATGTTCCAAACGTTCAGCTGATAGTTGAATAGGTGTTAGTGGATTTTTAATTTCATGAGCAAGTCTTCTAGCCACTTCACCCCATGCAGCATCTCTTTGTGCTTGTACCATTGTTGTGATGTCATCAAATACGATGAGATACCCGCTATCTGCGCTGTAAGGCAAACGTGTGCCCCGCAATAAAATTGTGCGCTTCCCTTGAGAGGTGACGATGTTCATCTCTTCTTGCCATTCATTGCTTTGACTGTTTTTGGCATGGGCGAGGATGTTTTCGCATAATTCTTTTAATGCAGGAAATTCGCGACCTAATTCTTCAAAGGGTTGATGAGAAAAATGACCAAGTACTGCCCCTAAAATATTAGAGGCGGCAAGGTTGTATGTTCTTAACTCGCCTTTATCATTTAGCGTAAGTACGCCAGATGAAAGATGAGCCAAGATTGTTTCTAAGTATCCTCGAGCTGCTTCAACTCGAGCACGGTTGCTGTTGGCAGCTTGCGTTGCATCGCCAAGTTGTTTGGTCATACTGTTAAATGATTGCACCAATACACCAAGTTCATCGTTACCATGAACGGGTAATACTGTGTCGTAATCGCCCCGTGCAATTGCGCGAGTGCCTTCTGCTAAAACGCCTAGAGGCGCTGATAAGCGGCGACTTAATACAAAGGCGACAGATACCGCTGTTAGCATTGCGAGCATTAAGACTAGGGTTAGCGTTAAAGCAAAAACCTCTTTCAGGGATTCTCGGCTGAGCGAAAGCTCTTGATAGTCTTGGTAGACATCTTGAACTGCTTCGGCAGTGTTTGATAATTGCTTCGGTACAGGTTGTAGGAGTTGAAGTATGCGTGTTTCAACACCGATATCATTCATGTTGACGGGTACTAATACCCTCAAATATAAACCTTTGCCTGGGATTGGTTCGATCACGCCATAATTACGTACCTTTGCTTGTCTTAGCTGAGAAAGGCTAGGCGCATCAGGTAGAAAGCTTAGAGGGTCTGCGCTAGAGAACGATAAAATTTTACCTTGAACATTAAAAAGCGCTGCATCTTGAACGCCGCTTTTTTCTCGTAGGTCATTCAAAATATTAAGCTGCGTATTACTCGGTTGAAAGGCCAAGTTTGAAGCGATACTTTCGCCTTTTAATTTCGTATCAATTAGCATTGCATCGAGTGCGCTTTGACCAAGATGAACGCCGCCTTCAAGAGCTGCTTCGACTTTAACGTTGAACCATGACTCGATAGATCGTGTTAAAAAATTAACGGAAACAATATAAACAATTAGACCTGGAATAATGGCCATCAAAGCAAATGCACCCATAAGCCTGACATTAAGTCTACTCCCGATAACGCGGGCACGCATTTGCCTATACAGGCGCCAAAGTTGAAAACCAATGAGTACTGTTAAACCAAGAGCAAGGGTAAGGTTAAGCCACAGTAAAATAGTGTAGTAGTGCCCAGAAATAGATCCACTTGAACTGGCGTGTGACAGAAGGAAGAGGAAGAGTAAGGCCCCTCCGAGTACAACACTAATAAATACGATGTATTTCATTTATAAACCGAATGCAGGTGTCCACTGATAGCGTTCAGAAACCAAGGTCCAGTTCTCTGATCCACTTGCTTCAACCTGTAGAGGTTTAGGTAGTTTGGACTGATCTAATCGAACTCTCAGAGCAGCTTGATAAGGCTCGCCTTTTTTGAGTAAGGACTTATCAATAACGGCCCAGTCTTTAATTTTGCTTAGTGCTTCTTTAGCTTGTTGCAGATTATTAAATGAAGACTGATTTTTGTTACGGATAATTAAAAATTGTCTAGAAAGTGCGTGGTAACTCAAGCTCACTCTATAACTTTGAGTGATGATTTCGTCGTCAAACCAATAGGTGCGTGGCGTTGTTATTTGGAACTCTACGAGGAAAGTTAGCGGAACGCCTTTCATGAGCGCATCCTCTAGTACATTATTAAGCGTTAAATCAAAGTCGGAATTTAAGATGTAGCGTTCGTCTACCGGAATCAACTCAGCGTTTTTAATATGAATTGCTCCAGGAGCAGCATAAAGATTGAATGGCAAAAGCAGCGCTGACAATAAAGTCAGAATTTTAAATAAGCTAAAATTAATTTTTTTGTAAGAGTGCATAAAATAAACCATCGTGCTGCGAGCTAGGCTGTAGCTGTCCATTTTTTAAATTCATGCCTGTTAGAGGTTTAGTCAGAGGCAGTTGTAATGCATCAGACTGTGTTTTCAAAAAATGATCGATTTGACGCTGATTTTCTTCATGAAAAACCGAACATGTCACGTAGAGCAATTTACCACCCTTTGCTAATAGCTGCCACAAAGACGGCAAAATCTGTGCTTGTTGTTTCGTGAAAGAAGCAATATCAGCTTCACGTCTTAGCCACTTAATGTCAACATGACGTCTTACTATGCCTGAAGCTGTACAGGGCACATCTGCTAAGATGCGATCGAATGTTTTTCCATCCCACCAATCGCTTGGCTTTGCAGCATCGCCAACAAGTAGCTTAGCATCAAGACCTAATCGATCAATGTTACTTTTGGTTCGGTGAATTCTTGTTGCATCGTTATCGACAGCAACTAGCTCCACATCGGCCAGTTCTAAAATTTGACCTGTTTTCCCACCTGGCGCACAGCAGGCATCTAGTACCCTTTGGCCATTTTTAAGGTCAAGTGCATAGCCAGCAAATTGAGCACCAAAGTCTTGAACTGACACTTCACCTTCATTAAATCCTGGAATCTTATCTACAGGCATAGGCTTGGTCAGCATGACAGTGTTGTCACTGAGTTGACTGGAAGCGTAGCCATGATTTTGTAATTTTTTACAAAACTCGCTTGCTGAAGTGCGGCGTGGATTTACACGAAGTATCATCGGCGGATGTTGGTTGCCAGCTTCCAATATCGTCTGCCAATCATCTGGGTATTGATATTTAAGTTTGGTGATCCACCATTGAGGATAGGAATACTGGGCGATTTCCTCATTCGCTAGAGCTTGTGTTAATGACGTTTGTTGACGTAAGAAATTGCGAAGTACACCATTAACGAGGCCTTTTGCCCAGGTTTTTTTAGAGCTGCTTGCTGCCTTTACCGCCTGATCCACAACAGTATGTGGAGCTGCTTTGTCGTACTGTAATTGATAAATAGCCACTAAAAGTAGGCATCTTAACCGTTCATCGGGTAAAGGTTTTTCTAATAACTGACTTAATAAAGAAGCGACAGCACCATAATAGCGCAAAGAGCCGTAGCTGAGATCTTGCGCCACTGCTCTTTGCTGTGGGGTGATATTTTGGTGATGCGCAAATAATGTTTCTAAGGTAACGCTTAAATTACGACCTGCAAATACCTGCTCGACGGCCTCTGCGGCGAGTTGTTGTGAGATATACAACTAACTAACCATCGCTAGTAGTCGAGCGATACGCTCTTCTGTTTGAGGATGTGTTGAAAATAGACTTTGCATCCCTTCAGCAGATAATGGGTTGATAATCATCATTTGTGCGGTCTCAGGATGCATCTCGGCGGTTTCCATTGGAATTTGGTGTGCGTAATTGTGAATTTTCTTGAGTGCCGCAGCTAGTGATGCAGGGTCTTGGCTGATATCCGCACCACCTTTGTCTGCCTCAAACTCTCGCGCCCGAGAAATGGCCATTTGAATAAGCATTGCAGCAATGGGCGCTAAGATTAAGATCAAGATAGCTACTAAAGGGTGGCCTCCACGTTCACGATTACCGCCCGCAAATAGCATTCCGAAGCTACCAATCGATGAGATTGCCCCGGCAATTGTCGCGGAGATTGTCGAAATTAAAGTGTCTCTGTGTTTCACGTGGGCAAGCTCGTGCGCCATGACGCCTCTTAATTCTCTGTCAGTTAGGATTTGCATGATCCCGGTTGTTGCTGCGACCGCTGCATTTTCAGGGTTGCGGCCAGTAGCAAAAGCGTTCGGTTGGGCTTCATCAATCACATAAACTTTCGGCATTGGCAATCCTGCGTTGTGCGCAAGCTCTTTGACCATATTGAAAAAGCTTGAAAATTGACGATCATTAGCCGTCACTTCTTGTGCGTTATACATTCTGAGAACTGCTTCAGCAGAAAACCAATAAGCATAGAAATTCATGCCTGCTGCAATAAGCAGTGCAATCATCATGCCATTCATACCGCCAATAGCAGCACCTACAAAACCAAACAGAACCACAATTGCGGTCATGAGTAAGGTTGTTTTAAACCAATTACCTAACATCTCTATCCTCTCAAAATTATTCGAACTTGGTGCCAACTGTCAGCTGGCGACCTGTTAAGAATTCACGTGCTTTTAAGCGTTTACCGCCGGGTAGTTGTAACTCGTGGATACTTAGAACGTCTTCTCCACATGCAACATCAATGGTTTCATTTGTTGCAATAACCTCACCAGCATGACCTTTTCCAGATTTCTTTGTTGCCATCCAGATGCGACAAATTTCACCGTTTAGCATTGCAGTTGCGACGGGAAATGGATTAAAAGCACGTACTTGCTTTGATATGGCGTCGGCTGATTTGTTCCAGTCGATGGCCGCTTCTGATTTTTGTAATTTTTCAGCGTAAGTGACTAAAGATTCATCTTGCGGTATTGACGCTAAGGCGCCATATTTTGAAAGGTTTCCCATTGCTTCAACCATCAAGTCAGCCCCTGTTTTAGCTATGGCGTCATGAAGCGTTTGTGCTGTATCTAATTCCGTGATTGGTACTACACCTTTAGATATCATTGCGCCAGCATCAAGTGCTGGAACAACTTCCATGATGGTAACACCAGTTTCTTTGTCTCCTGCCAATAATGAACGCTGAATCGGCGCAGCTCCACGCCAGCGTGGCAATAGTGATGCATGAATGTTGTAGCATCCTAAACGAGGCATGTTTAAAACATTCGTTGGAATGATAAGTCCGTATGCGGCAACAATCATGACATCTGCCTTTGCTTCTTCAATACGAGATTGAGCAGCAGCATCTTTAAGTGTTTCTGGTTGGAAGACTTCTATGCCATGTTGCAAAGCAAGTTCTTTGACAGGACTCGCTTTTAGTTTCATGCCTCTTCCGGAGGGCCTGTCAGGCTGAGTGAGTACCAACACAATTTTATGGCCAGCCTCTATAAGCGAGGCAAGTGCGGGTGCTGCGAAATCAGGCGTGCCAGCAAAAATAATTCGCAATGCTTGCATTAGCGACCCCGCTGCATTTTTTGCATTTTGGTTTTAATGCGGTTTTGTTTTAAGGGTGAAAGATACTGAACAAAGACTTTCCCTAGCAAATGATCCATCTCATGTTGAATGCAAACAGCTAATAAACCATCAGCCTCTAACTTAAACGGCTTGCCATTTCGATCTAGTGCTTCAACCACAATACTTTCGGATCGTGTTACCGTTTCATAAATTCCAGGCACTGATAAGCAACCCTCGTCATAATCTTGACTGCCTTGTTTAGTTTTAATCTGAGGATTAATAAAGACCTGTAAGTTTTTTTTGTTTTCGCTGG
>JBEDFH010000056.1:0-5407 GCA_041175265.1 Pseudomonadota bacterium
TTTATTGACAGCCATGCTGATATCGATGAGCGTATTCAAGACTGGAACTACAAGGCAACTAAACAAGCTTTGAAAAATGCGATTGCACGTGAGCCTAAAGTTGCTGACGTTGTTAAAGCGTATAAAGATTCAGTTCACCCATTTGCTGCTAAGAAATAATTTAGTCGTAAAATGTAGCTGAAAAGCTTTAAAAAAAGCCCAACAATGTTGGGCTTTTTTGTTTTTAAGCTTGTGCTTTTATTAGATCTAATTGACTAAGGTTGCCGTTGTGAATGGCACTTGCAATCAATGCGCCATCAATATTCTCAGACTTAAGGGTATTAAGGTCGGCTAGGTCTCGAACGCCTCCAGCTGCATATATTTTAGTTTGAGGTGACATTTTTTTGAGATGTTTAAGTTTTTCCAAGTCAGGGCCAGATTGACTGCCTACTTTACTTAGTGACATCACGATTAATTCATTCTGCCAGTATTTTGAATCTTGCAATAAAGCCGGAGGCCCTTGATAGACATCATTCTTAAAATCCAGGGAAAGTAAAATGTTTTTTGCGTGATTATTGGTTATCGATTGATAAGCCTCAATACTGGTAAGACTCTCGCTACCTAAAACGGGGGTCACGTTAATTTCATTAAAAAGATTAATGTCTTCAGTCGAACTGAATCCAGCATCTAAATAAATTTCTAGATTTGGAAAAGCTAGCGTAATGCTGGAAATGATATTTCGATGGTCGCCATTTTTCTGAATCGCGTTGATATCCGCAATATATAGCTGTTTGAATGGGTATAATTCTAGAAATGCGTCGACAATAGCCAGTGGCTGACTAGAGCTGCAAAGTACCGATTGAATGGGCAGGTAATTCTGTCTGTCGCCATGTTTGGCGTGCACAACTTTGCCATTCATTAAATCAAGCACGGGGATGATGTTCATTTGAAAATATTTGTGTGTGAATTTGTTACCGGTGGTGGATTATACCGTGAGCCCTTATCACCGTCTTTATTGCGTGAAGGTGAGCTTATGCGCGATGCTGTATTACAAGATTTATCACAGATTGAAAATCTTCAAGTGACCGTGACTTCCGATGTTCGGGTTTTCCTCCCCTTAAATGTTGAGTGTATTTCTATTGAGCCAAGTCAGGATGTTTGGGCTATTTGGCAATCTTGTATGCAAGACGCTGATGTGGTTTGGTTGATTGCGCCAGAAACTGATGGAGTCTTAGAGAAGTTGACATTAATGGCTGAGTCTCTGGCTAAACCTATCTTAGGCTGTTCATCCTCTGCTATTAAGGTGGCAGCCAATAAATGGGAAACCTATCAACTTTTAAAAGAGTTTGATATCCCAACTCCGATCACTTTTAAATATGCAAACTTTCCTCGCGGCCAATTTGGCCCTTGGGTCGCAAAGCTTATTGATGGTGTGGCATGTGAGAATTCAAGATATTTTGATTCTGAGGATGCCTTAATTGTATGGATGCAAGATAAGCAAGATAGCCATATTATTCAGGAATATCAGTTGGGTACTGCGGCAAGTTTTTCCATGTTATGTCATTTAGGAAAAGCGGTTGTGGTGAGTTGCAATCAGCAAAAAATTGACTTGCAGCATGGGCAATTTAAATATGCTGGAAGCTTGGTGAATGACATGGTGGAGCATTTGAACGCTTTCCAAGAATTAGCAACTAAAATCGTCACTGCGCTTCCAGGTTTGGCAGCTTATGTTGGTGTTGATTTAATTGCTCATCATGATGGCGATGCATGGTGTTATGCCGTCCTTGAAATCAATCCGAGGTTAACAACTTCTTATGTTGGTCTGCATCAAGCGTGTGGCTTGAATCCAGCGCGGCTATTACTCGAGATGTCTTATAATGGACGTCTACATGTTCCTGCCATTTCATTTAATAAGGTTGATATTTCTACCAATGTCTCAAAGTCGTTTTCATGAGTAATTCCTCTACGTTCATCGGTTGGGATGTGGGTGGCGCAAATTTAAAAGCGGTGCTTGTTGATGCGCAAGGTATTGTGATAGATGCGTTTCAAGAGCCGTGCCCTTTATGGAGAGGGCTTCATGAACTAGAAAAAGCCGTTGATCAAATCTTAAGCAATATCGATGTTGTAGCTAATCAACATGCAATTACGATGACTGGTGAATTGGTCGATCTTTTTGCTAATCGACATGAAGGTGTGGTGAGTATTGCTGACCTGATGCAACGTAAATTAGATGGCAGTTTGTATTTTTATACGAGTCAACAAGGCTTCGTTGACGTTTTTTCAATATCCGAGAAAAGTCGCTACATAGCGTCTGCTAATTGGCATGCAAGTGCGACCTATGCTGCTCAAGTCTTTGGGCAAGGCTTAATGATTGATATTGGTAGCACAACGTCAGATTTTGTTGCATTGTATGAAGGCTCGCCAAAGATTCTAGGTTTTTCTGATGCCGATCGTATGCGTGAAAATACCTTGGTTTATACCGGCGTTGCCCGTACTCCCTTGATGGCTTTAGCTTCAAGGATTGATTTTGATGGCGTCTTAACTAATGTGGCTGCTGAACATTTTGCGACAACGGCTGATGTTTATCGATTAACTGGTGATCTGCAATTAAAAGATGATGTGAGTGATACGGCCGATGGAGCTAGTAAGAGCTTATTCGATAGTGCTAGGCGTATTGCGCGTATGATAGGTCATGATGTTGAGGATGCTGAAATGAGCGTATGGCTTGGCTTGGCACATTCTTTTAAATCATTACAGCTGGTACGTTTACAAGAAGCGGCAGAGGCTCATTTTGCTAGGGTCACTTTTGCGAATGATGCGCCCCTTATTGGTGTTGGCGCAGGTCGTTTTTTGGTGAAAAATTTGGCTGAACGAATGCAACGGCCTTATGTCGATATTTCATCAATTATTTTAGCTAAAGATGCATCAAAACAACATTTGGCCGGCGTTTGTTTGCCAGCTTATGCAGTTAGTTATTTATTGGCAAAAAAAGTATGTTAAAACACGAAATTCCATATCAAAGTGACAGCTCAACGATCTTTGCCAGGATTGCTGATAAGCCTTGTGCTGTATTCTTAGATAGTGGTCAACCCGATAGTCAGTTTGGCCATTACGACATTATGGTAGCTGACCCCTTTATTCGTTTGGTAACGAATGGAGAGCAAACTGAAATCTTTGATTCAAAAGGCCTTAAAGTTAGCACCCAAGATCCGTTTGATTTATTAAAAGCTACATTAGCTGGCTATCAACTAAATAAAACGGAATTGCCGTTTGAAGGCGGTGCGATTGGTTATTTTGCTTATGACTTGGCTCGTCGAGTCGAAACTTTACCAAATCAGTCAGTTGATTCCGAACGTATTCCACAGATGATGGTGGGCGTCTATGATTGGGTCATTGTTGTCGATCATCGATTAGCGAAGGCTTGGCTGGTGTCGCATATGTTTGATCAAGCGACTGAAGCTCTTTGGCCTGAGTTGTGCGCGTTGTTTGATAAGCCATCATTGAGCGAGGGTGAATCGACTTTTGAGGTGACTTCAGCGTTGTCATCGAATATGGATTACAAAGCCTACACCCAAGCTTTCGATAAGGTTAAGCAATATATCTATGAGGGTGATTGTTACCAGGTTAATCTTGCCCAGCGATTCTCTGCCCAGGCAAGAGGTGATGCTTGGGTTGCATATCAAGCCCTTCGAGATATTAGTCCTGCGCCATTTATGGCCTATATGAATTTATCTGGTGTAACTTCTTTGTATGTTCTTTCTGCTTCACCTGAACGTTTTTTACAGGTGTTTAATGGGCATGTAGAGACGCGTCCAATTAAGGGAACACGCCCACGTGCTTTGGATGCGGTTCAAGATAAGCTTAATGCTGAGTCATTGCAGAATAGCCTTAAAGATCGTGCTGAAAATCTGATGATTGTTGATTTGCTTCGTAATGATATTAGTAAGGCCTGTGAAACGGGCAGTGTTCGTGCAGACAATATGTTTGCGCTCGAAAGCTTTGCTAATGTGCATCACTTAGTGAGTACCGTGACAGGTAGGCTAGCAGAAGGCATGACAGCGATAGATTTGTTGCGAGCGTGCTTTCCTGGGGGCTCTATCACTGGAGCGCCAAAATTGCGTGCGATGGAAATCATCGAGGAGCTGGAGCCGAATCGACGAGGTCTGTATTGTGGTGCAATTGGTTATATTGGTTTCGACGGCAATATGGATACTAATATTGCGATTAGGACAGCTATTTATTCACATGGTGAAATACGTTTTTACGCGGGTGGCGGAGTTGTTGCCGATTCTGAATTAGCAAAAGAGTATCGAGAGACTTGGGATAAAGCGTCTTCAATGATTGAGTTGCTTAAGGTTTTCGGTTGTGACGTGTCTAGTCAATTAGATGGGCGGCCGTATGTGGGTCGTTAAGCTTGGGGGAAGCTTATTGGGATCGCCAGCGCTTAAACGTTGGTTGGATGCGCTGAATAGTTTTAGTGATGGAAAAGTTGTGATTGTGCCGGGTGGAGGCATATTCGCTGATGCTGTCAGAGAGTCGCAGTTAATGACGGGGATTGATGATGCAACCGCTCATAGAATGGCTGTGGTTGCAATGGATCAGTATGCGACTTTGATGTGTGGGTTAAATCCGTCGTTGACTTTAGCTTCTAATGAATTGGAAATTGCTGAGCGTGGCTGGCAGCATCAAGCCATTGTTTGGAAGCCTTCCGAAATGGTGCTGGCTGATGAAGGTATTGCCATGAATTGGGATGTGACCTCTGATAGTTTGGCCGCATGGCTGGCAACTAAACTAAATGCGCAGCATTTGATATTGATTAAGTCCGACTTGTCTCGATATCAGAATAAAACAGAAGTAAGCGTTGATGGTTTGGTGCGTGATCAGTTGGTGGATGCTAGCTTTGCGACTTACTTAAAAGGACGGTTGTTCAATACGTGGGTCCTAGATAAAGAAAATGATAACGTTCTGAGGGCGGGTGTTGATTTTGACAAAGGCCCTTTGGCTGCATTGAAGGTGAGTGTTTGATATGAGTGAAACTCAAAAAAATGATCGTGTTTATACTCCAGATGAAATTCAGGCTAAGTTAGCGAGAGAGCTGCCCAATTGGTTTTATGAGGATGGCTGGATACGTCGAAAATATAAGACGAGTGGCTGGAAAGCGACCATGCTGGTGGTGAACACGATAGGCCATTTAGCTGAGGCTGCTTGGCATCATCCAGATTTGACCGTTTCTTATGCTTTTGTCATTGTTAAGTTATGTACGCATAGTGCTAAGGGTTTGACTGATAAAGATTTTGAGTTGGCTTCAAAAATTGAAGAGGTGATTCAATGGCAACCTACTAAAGTTGCTTTGGCAAAAGGTTTGGTGAGTGCACTTGAAGGCACGCCTAATGAAGACCCTCGATTTAAATATATTAAATATGACGAT
>JBEDFH010000057.1:0-6686 GCA_041175265.1 Pseudomonadota bacterium
GAAAAAAATAAGGTCTCTAACCTCATAAAAAAGGGCGCATTAAGCGCCCTTTTTTATTGATTCACTTCAATTAAGCTTGTTTCAAGTTTTTAGGTAACTGAAAAACAACATTTTCAACTACACCCTGCAATTCAGTCACTTCAGCCTGAGTCAGTGCTTGTAATTTTGCAATCACTTCTTTTACTAAAACTTCAGGGGCAGAAGCACCTGCAGATACACCAATCCTTTTCTTACCAATGACCCAAGAGGCTTCCAAGAAGCTAGCATTATCAACCATATAGGATTCCACACCTTGATTCTGAGCAACTTCACGTAATCGATTAGAGTTTGAGCTATTAGGTGACCCAACAACAATCACCAAATCGCAATCTTTCGCCAAAACTTTTACGGCATCTTGCCTATTTTGAGTGGCATAACAAATAGAATCGCTTTTGGGCGCACTAATTTCAGGAAATCTTTCCTTTAATGCCGAAACAATACTCGCCGCATCATCAATAGACAGTGTGGTTTGAGTGACATAAGCCAATTTAGCAGCGTCTTTTACATGAAGCGTTGCAACATCTTCAGGAGTTTCCACCAAATACATGCCACCATCTGACTGTCCCATCGTGCCCTCAACTTCAGGGTGCCCTTTATGGCCTATCATGACAATTTCTTTACCTGCAGCACGCATTTTTTCAACTTCAATATGCACCTTAGTTACTAAAGGACAAGTTGCATCAAACACGCGCAATCCCATTTTTTCGGCTTCAGCACGAACTTCCTTAGAAACACCATGAGCACTAAATATCACAGTATTACCTTGAGGCACATCACTCAGTTCATCAATAAAAATCGCGCCTTTATTTTTAAGCTCATCCACAACAAATTTGTTATGCACTACTTCATGTCGCACATAAATTGGTGCGCCAAACTTTTCTAAAGCCTGCTCAACAATAATAATTGCCCGATCTACGCCGGCACAAAAACCTCGTGGATTTGCAAGTAAGATATCCATATAGAAGGCCTTGAGGGGATTAACGTGCTGAACTAGACTCTAGCGGCATCTCAACACGAAGTACGCTATGTTCAACAATTTCAACTGTCGGCAGCTTTAACTTCATATCATGTGCTTTGCAATAATCAAGAATTGCTGAATACGTTTTACCGTATGCGAATAAAGGATGTGCTTTAACACTTGCAACCAACACTTTTTGCTTCGGCAATTTAGCCACTTGCAAGGGCGGAAGCACTTGATCTCGCTGATCAATGATAAAACCAGTTCGTGCCATTAATTCTTTATAAGAGGTATTGCGTGGATCGCTCATCACTAAAGTAATTGCTGCGCCTGACTCAAGACCTTGCTTCTTAAGCTCAAACTGCACCTCAGCTTGTTTGCTGCTTAGTTTTGAGTAAGGCCCTTGTGCCTCCAAATATGCATAGGTGTAGTCTGTAGATTCCTCTACTCCTAAATTCGCGCTAGAGAACAATCCCCACCACCACATGACTGCCAAAACTGGCACAACAAAAAAGATAAAGAAATAAGGTAATTGTTTTTTCAAGTGTTAACTTTCTGCAGAATAAGAAGTTATAAAATTGCTTGCTATAAAAGATACCACAACCTTTACATGCTTGCACTTATTCAGTCGACGCTTATATTGCTATAATGTTACTTTACTTAAATCAGGCATTCCTAAGAATGCCCTCATTTTTATGACAACGAATAAAAATACAGCCACTTTGCTGGTAACTTGTCCTGACCAAAAAGGGATTGTTGCCGCTATTGCTGATTTTTTGCTTCAACATGATGCAAACATTCTTCATGCTGACCAACATCAAGACTCAGAGAACAATCTATTCTTAATGCGCGTCGAATGGGATCTGACTGGTTCAAAAATCAACGCTGAGAATTTTTCTGAACACTTCGCACCGATTGCGACGCGTTTCAAAATGGAATATCAACTTAAGCTTGCACAAAAACGTCAACGCTTAGCGATTATGGTTTCGCAATACGATCATTGTTTGGCAGATTTATTACATCGTCACCAAAGTGGTGAGCTGGCGTGCGATATCGCTATGATTATCAGCAACCACTTAGACACTGCACGCTTAGCTGAATTTTATGGCATTCCGTTCCATCACATTGTCGTCACTAAAGAAAATAAGGCTGAAGCTGAAGCAAAACAATTTGCTTTGTTTGATGCGCATGAAGTTGATTTAATTGTGCTAGCACGTTACATGCAAATACTGTCTCCAGAATTTGTAAAGCGCTACCCACAACGCATCATCAATATTCACCACTCGTTCTTACCAGCTTTCATTGGCGCAAGACCTTATCACCGCGCTTTTGAACGTGGCGTTAAATTAATTGGCGCTACGAGTCATTACGTGACTGAAGTGTTAGATGAAGGCCCGATCATTGAACAAGATATTGATAGGATTTCACACCGCGATCAGGTTGAAGATTTAATTCAAAAAGGCCGTGATTTAGAACGTATCGTTTTATCACGTGCCGTGCGTTGGCATGTTGAAAATCGCATCCTGTTATATGCAAATAAAACTGTCATTTTTGATTAAGTTTCATCAATAAAAAAGCCGCTTAATAAAGCGGCTTTTTTATATGCTTCCAATGCTATTTCGGCAGAACATTTTCTAAAGCGAATAAGTCGGCTATTTTTTCACGTTGGCGAATTTCAAAGTACTGGTCACCATCTACCATCACTTCAGCAGCACGTGGACGCGTATTGTAATTAGAACTCATACTCATACCATAAGCACCTGCAGATAATATGGCGAGCAGATCATCTTGTTGTAAAGATAATTGACGATCATGTCCTAAAAAGTCACCACTCTCACAAACAGGTCCTACCACTTCATAAACGTGGGTAGGATTCTGCGATGGCTTTACAGCAACGATGTCATGATAAGCATCGTACAAAGCTGGTCGCATTAAATCATTCATCGCAGCATCAACAATTGCAAAGTTTTTAGCTTCTGTATGCTTTAGATATTCAACCTTAGTCAACAAAGCACCCGCATTACCTACTAATGCACGGCCAGGTTCGAACACCAGTTTTACTTTACGGCCAGCCAACTTCTTAAGCATCGCCGCTGCATAATCAACAAAGTCTGGAGGCGTTTCATCTGAATAACAAATACCAATTCCGCCACCAGCATCAATATGCTGGATAGGAATACCTGCAGCTTCTAATTGATCGACCAAAACAAGTACGCGATCCAAAGCATCTAAAAAAGGCGAAAGTTCTGTAAGTTGCGATCCAATATGACAATCGACGCCATGGATTTCAATATTTGGCATTTTTGCTGCACCTTGATACAGACTCAAGGCATCTTCATAAGCCACGCCAAATTTATTATTTTTTAATCCTGTTGAAATGTAAGGATGTGTTTTTGCATCCACATTTGGATTAACGCGTAATGAAACGGGTGCGATTTTACCCATGCTGCCAGCGACAGCATTTAAACGTTCCAACTCAGCCGCAGACTCCACATTAAAACAAAAAATACCAGCTTCAAGTGCCGCACGCATTTCAGCTTCTGTTTTGCCCACACCGGAAAAAACGACTTTAGATGGATCACCACCAGCTGCAATCACACGCGCCAATTCGCCACCAGAAACAATGTCAAAACCAGCGCCTAATTGCGCGAATAAATTAAGAATCGCTAAACTTGGATTAGACTTAACTGCAAAACAAACCAAATGGTCCGTTCCAGAAAACCCAGCATCAAAGCGCTTAAAAGCAGAAGTGAGCGCTTCTTTAGAATACACATAAGTCGGTGTGCCGAATTCAGTAGCGATTTTACTTAATGGGACATTTTCGGCGTGTAATTCGCCATTTTTAATTTGGAATGATTGCATTTAATAGGCTTAAGCAGCGTTGATAATTAATAAATGTGAAGCAACTTTTAGCTGTTGCAAACTCACATTTTGGGGATATTTTTTCTCAGGAATGTAAAGTGGTCCTTTAACACCACATGCTGATAGCATCAACGCTAACAACAAACTTAAACTTAAAAATTTTGTGATTCTGCGCATCTTTAATTCCTGATATAGCTCATCAATATTGGGTTTATTTTAGCATAAAGCGAGAATCGCAAAGCTTAGTCAGCTGGCTTCGGGTAAGCCGCAAGCAGATGACTCGTTACAATTCCATTAATTAGACCGAACAACAAAGCAGCCGCCATGAACAAAGGCACTAGATAGGCAAGTCCCGCATGCGGAATTAACCACAATCGAACCAGCATTAGCTGACCAATCATATGCGCGAAAGCCGCCAAGATACTCAGGCTCACTGGGCCAAAATATTGCCTAGGTAAAAATTGCGTAAGTCCCAACATGCCTAAACTCATCATGGCACCGCACAAACTTAATGCAAAAGTTGGAGATAAGAAGTTTCCTAGCAGCAAACTCGTTGCAAAAACTCTTAACAAACTCACCCAGGCGGCAGTAGCAAAATCAAAACGGTAAAGCACAAACAAGGTCACAATGTTGGCGATGCCAGGTTTAACACCGGGCAAAGGTGAAGGCATAATAGACTCCAACAAATGCAAACCAATCGCCAGAGCCGCAAGTTTTGCAACGCGATGATCATCTAATGTCGTGTTAATTCGCATATATCAGATCAATAATTAAGTGAATCGAACGGTTTATCTGCACCTAATAACTCAAGACTTACTTGATTAGGCAAACATATTGCTACTTGACCGCTATGCTTCAACCATCCTTGATGGACGCAATATTGGTTGCGACATGGAGAACTCTCAAATCTTACTTGGCCGTTTTGAATTGAAATCTTACTATCTCCAAGCGGGCCATGAATTAACAATGTACGCGATTGGTTAAGACTTAAGGTTGCATAGATTTTATCGCCTTGGCGTATTTGTAATTTAGTTGCAGGCTCACTATGCCAATACGTTTTAAATAAAAAAATAAGCAATAATAATGCGGCAAAAAATAGAACCCAATCGCCAATTAAAATACGAGAAAATTTAAGATGATTGAATAAAGCTTTCATCGGAATCAGTCCCGCAAAACTTTAATTTCTGGAGTCTTTATCAACCAATTTAAACGCCGATTCATCTCCTCACTTACCGTTACTTTTCCTTGTGCATTAACGATTAAATAAAATGCCACATGCATTTTTTTAGCAGCTTCGGCCTTAGCGTTTTCGGCAGAAATAAAAATAGGTTTTGATGCAACATCTGACATCACCCCGGCATTCTCACTTGGCGGAATAAGCACAGTCACCGCCTGCGTACCTTGTGCGGGATAGCCAGAACGAGGATCCAATATATGACAATAACGCTGGCCATTTTGGTAATCCCCCGACGTTCCCACTGCCCACCCATCTGATAACTCAAGCGTCGCCATTGGTTTGGCGCTTCGCGGATGTTGAATTCCAACGCGCCAAGGCTTGTCGCCATGGGCTCCCAAAGCAATAATATTTCCGCCTATATTCACCAGCGCATTTTTAACGCCTTGCTCACGAAGTATTTTTGCGGCTTGATCTAAGGCATAGCCTTTTGCGTATCCACCTAGGTCTAAGCGCACTGCAGGATTAGTGCTATAAACCATCTCATTTTTAATCACAATATCTGACATGACTGGCTGGGCTTTCACCCACTTTTGAATATCAGCATCATTGATTTGAACGGGTGTAAATTCATCACGCTGAAAACCCCATACATTAATCAAATGACCAAGCGCGGGATTAAACAAACCATCTGATTGAATCGATAACTGAGTAGCTTGTGACAGCATCTTAGATAATTCCGGAGTAACCTTTATTGGTTGATTCCCTGCGGCAAAAGATTGATTGAGCTGGCTAAGCTCACTCGTTTCTTTCCAAGCATGTAACTGACGATGTAACTGTTGAAAGTTTTGTAATACTTGAGCAGTGACTTGATGTGCCTTAGCTTCAGATTCACCATAAATACTGATGTCTACCAAGGTCCCAAACACATAAGACTGCGTTTGAACTAAAGGCTCACGCCCACAACTCGCTAATAAAATAGCCACAATGAATGCAAAAATTCGCATCTATTTAGCTTCTAAGGCATCCATGAAAATAGCAGCAGGATTGCAAGATGTTTGTGCTGCAATCTCAACCATTCCTGTTGGACTCGTCACATTAATCTCGGTCAAGTGATTGCCAATCACATCAAGCCCAACCAAAAATAAACCTTTTTTCTTCAGAATTTTGCCAACCGTGGTTGCGATTTCTAAATCTCTGGCAGTCAGTGGCTGAGCAATGCCTGTGCCTCCAGCGGCTAAATTTCCACGCGTTTCACCAGCCATCGGAATGCGCGCCAAACTATAAGGCAAAGGCTCGCCATCAATCACAATAATGCGTTTGTCACCTGCTGTAATCTCAGGCAAGTAACGCTGTGCCATGATGGTACGTTTACCGAAATCAGTAATGGTTTCTAAAATAACACTGATATTAGGATCTTGTTGAGTCAGTCTAAAAATGCTGCTACCACC
Source organism: Pseudomonadota bacterium (assembly GCA_041175265.1). Lineage (GTDB taxonomy): Bacteria > Pseudomonadota > Gammaproteobacteria > Burkholderiales > Methylophilaceae > Methylopumilus_A. The sequence goes on from JBEDFH010000057.1 coordinate 6,485, forward strand.
CATCCCGTCCAAAGGCTTCACAACGATATCGCCATGTGCTAGGAAAAATTCACGGATCAAGGCATTGTCTCGTGAGACTAAAAACTCAGGCGCAAACTGTGGAAAATTTGCCACTGCCAATTTCTCATTCCAGTCACGTACTGAAGCAGGATGATTTAATACGCGGGCACCTTGCTGCTCAGCTAAATCTAACAAATAAGTG
>JBEDFH010000058.1:0-5273 GCA_041175265.1 Pseudomonadota bacterium
TATTAGAAATCTTTAGTTTTAAATTAAAAAAATCATTTAATTATTTGATTTATTTCATTTAAAACTATTTCAAACATGTTCGGATCTAAGCAATCAACCTCGAAGGTATCATCCATACCGCGCAACCAAGTCAACTGGCGTTTTGCCAACTGGCGTGTGGCAAATATTCCTCTATCCCGCAACTCTGCAGCATCGTAATTTCCAGCCAAATGATCCAACGCTTGCCTGTAGCCAACGCAACGCATAGATGGCATGTTGGCATGCAACGATGGGTATTTGACCAATAAACGCTTTACCTCATCAATAAAGCCTTGCTTAAGCATGTCGTCAAAACGGATTGCGATACGATCATGCAATACACTGCGATCTGAAGGGATAAGCGCTATCTTAAGTAATTGGTAAGGTAATTTATCGCCGATTGAGCTTTGGTGAAGCTCAGTCATAGTCTTGCCACTAATTTCATATACCTCTAAAGCTCGCTGTATTCGCTGTGCATCAGCAGGTTCTAATCTAGCCGCTGTTTCCGAATCAATCTCAGCAAGCTTGTCGTGCATCGCAGGCCATCCAACTTCGGCTGCTTGAGCATCTAATCTTTTGCGCACGTCAGGGTCTGCTTCTGGAAGCTGACTTAGGCCGCCCTGAAGTGACCTAAAATAAAGCATCGTCCCACCCACTAAAAGTGGTATTTTTCCTCTTGCTGTAATGTCAGCCATTAACTTCAAAGCATCATTTCTGAAGGTTGCAGCTGAATAAACTTCTGTAGGTGGAATTAAATTAATCAAGTGGTGTGGCGCTCTGGCGAGAACAGAAGCCTCAGGTTTGGCAGTGCCTATATCCATATCCTTAAACACCAGCGCCGAATCAACACTAATCAGTTCAACAGGCAAATGTTGATATAACTCAACAGCTAAGCCTGTCTTACCACTCGCTGTTGGACCCATGATAAAAATGGCTGGAGGCAGTCCCTTTGTCATTTATTGACCACGCATGAACATTTTATCGAGATCACTCATTCCAACTTGAAACCAAGTTGGACGACCGTGATTACATTGCCCTGAGCGCTCTGTCGCTTCCATATCGCGAAGCAACGCATTCATTTCAGTAATGGTTAGACTACGATTAGCTCTAACCGCCGCATGGCATGCCATCGTGCCTAACATTTCATTCCTACGTTCTGTTAAAGCGCGGCTGGCTCCGTATTCACCCAAATCTTTAATAACAGCCTTTGCAAGCGCTACTACATCAGCATCTTTTAGCATGGCAGGAACAGCGCGAACTGCCAGCGTCACAGGGGAAAGTACCGCAATATCAAAACCTAACTGGTGCAAATTACCCTGCCCTCTACTCAAGACTTCTTCGACTGTTGCCACTTCCAATTTATCTGCCTGAAAACTGATAGGAATTAACAATGGCTGCATAGGAACATCTTGCGCATCTAAAGCGTTTTTAAGTTTCTCATACATAATTCGCTCATGTGCGGCATGCATATCCACCACAACTAAACCCAGTTTATTCTGTGCTAACACGTAAACGCCATGCACCTGCCCTATCGCAAAACCTAAAGGAAAGTCATGTTCCGGCTGACTAAATTGGCCTACTTCAACATTTGAGTGCTCACCACTGGAGGCTTTAGCCGTATTTGTATTTTGAAATTCTTGCTTTATTCCACCAAACAAAGTCTGGTAAAAATCAGGTGTGCTTTGAGATGCTCGTAAGTCAATTTGTGATTGAAATGTTGGGTAAGAAGCATTGGCCTGCGAAGCTTGTGCTGCAAAAGGATTGCTCGGCGCTTGGCTGGAAGTGACCGAATTAGATGCACCAGTTGGGGTGGCTAAAGCCTTATGCAAAGCATGAAAAATAAAACGGTGAACAGCTTGACCATCTCTAAATCGCACCTCAGTTTTTGCTGGATGGACATTAACATCAACCAAGTTTGGATCTAACTCCAAAAATAGGACATAAGCTGGATGGCGATCACCATGTAGAACATCTTGATAAGCTTGTCGTATCGCATGTGAAATTAATTTATCACGCACAAAACGACCATTGACATATACATATTGGGTATCTCTTGTGTGGCGAGAAAATGTAGGCTTAGCTGCCACTCCCCAAAATCTCAAACCACCAACCGACTCATCTACGCTTATGGATTCTGCAGCAAAGTCATTTCCTAATATTTCACTAAAACGCTTATCAGGCTCAGATGCTGTTAACCGCATTAAAGCCCGACCATTGTGCTGCAACATAAAAGCAACATCAGGTCTTGACAGTGCAACACGTCTAAAAGCTTCTTCGCAATGCCCAAATTCAGTGCCTTCGGTCTTTAAAAACTTACGGCGAGCTGGCGTATTAAAGTACAAGTCATTCACTTCAACAATCGTACCAACATCCAAGGCCGCTGGCTCTGCAGCACTAATATCGCTACCGTCAGAAGTAACACGCCATGCGTGCTTTTCATCAGCTGAGCGGCTGATAAGCTGAGTCCGGGAGACTGAAGCAATACTCGCTAAGGCCTCACCACGGAAGCCTAGGCTAGCTACACGCTCTAAATCATCCAAAGATGCAATTTTACTTGTTGCATGTCGCGTTAGCGCTAACTGCAAATCTTCCCGCACAATTCCACAACCATTATCCGCAACTCTTAGCTGCTTAACGCCACCCTGCAACAAAGCAACATTAAGCTCGGTACTGCCTGCATCCAAGCTATTTTCTAACAATTCTTTAAGCGCAGATGCGGGACGCTCAACTACCTCGCCTGCTGCAATTTGGCTAATCAGTTGGTCTGGTAATAAACGAATAGTCGCCATTTATTTCAGCTCGACTGTTTCAAGATAGTCCGGAACGTAAGTATTCCAATGCAAATCTTCTTCAATATGATGACGCATTGCGTCAGCAGCTACTGGTTCACCGTGAGTAATAAATGTTCTCTTTGGCTCTTCTTTAAAACCAGACATCCAACGCAATATCTCCGAATAATCTGCATGTGCAGATAAATTAGAGATGAATTCCACCTCTGCATTCACCGGTACGTATTCCCCATGAATCTTAACACTATCAGCACCATCAATCATCGCTGCACCACGCGTTCCAGCTGCTTGGTAACCGACAAATAAAATAGTGTTTTTAGGATTAGGTGCGAAGGCTTTTAAATGATGCACAACTCGCCCGCCTGAAGCCATACCGCTGGCCGCTAATAAAATCATCGGGTGATGCATCTGATTTAAGCGTTGAGACTCTTCTATTGAGTTAACCATGCGCACATCATGAAACATTGCATTACATTCTTCAGCAGATAAGCGATGTTCACCACAATGACGGTTAAATATTTCACTCGCATCGACCGCCATTGGGCTATTTAAATACATAGGAATTTGTGGAATCTTGCCTGCATGTCTGAGCTGATGAAGGTAATAAATCAGCTCCTGTGCACGCCCCACTGCAAATACCGGAATAATGACAACTCCACCCCGTTCCACAGTTTTATTAATCGTCTTTTCCAATTGAATGAGCGCGCTCGTGTGATCATGCAAACGATTACCGTAAGTAGATTCAACAACCAAATAATCAGCTTGCTGAGGCTTGCTAGGTGCATTCATTAAAGCGTCATCAGGCCGACCAATATCTCCTGAAAACAAAATTGAGGTTTGCATATCACTTAAATGCACAAATGCCGATCCCAAAATATGGCCGCTAGGACTCAGCCTTAATGTCAGCTCATCAGTAATTTGCAGATCTTTTCCGTATGGAACAGGATGTAACAACTGTAGCGCGCTTTCTGCATCTTCTTTTGTATAAAGCGGCAATGCTGGATGATGCTTAGAAAATCCTTTTTTATTTGCGTAGCGGGCTTCCTCTTCTTGAAGATGCGCTGAATCAGGCAGCATGATTTCACACAAGTCTCGCGTTGCGTAACTGCAATAGACCTTCCCCTTAAAGCCATTTTTGACGAACAAAGGCAAATAGCCCGTATGATCGATATGTGCATGCGTTAGCACGACAACATCAATACTTGCAGGGTCAATTGGAAGATCTGCCCAGTTTTTAAGTCGTAATTGCTTCAATCCCTGAAACAAGCCACAATCAACTAGCACACGAGACTTACCGCTCGTCAGTAAATATTTAGAGCCGGTGACTGTCCCTGTGGCACCTAAAAAAGTTAGTTTCATATAACTCCTTATTCAGCAGCTACTTTAGTTTTTGCTAAAGCAGGATTGCTCGCAAAATATTTCTTTACGCCAGACAAGATGGCAGCAGTCAGTTTTTCTCGATAATCATCATCATTCAAACGACGCTCCTCATCAGGATTGCTGATAAATGCAGTCTCGACCAGAATAGATGGGATATCAGGCGACTTAAGCACAGCGAAGCCAGCTTGCTCCACTGAGCCCTTATGTAGCGTGTTCACTTCACCAATTTTGGTCAATACAAATTTACCTAATTTAAGACTGTCATTGATGGTGGCTGTTTGTGATAAGTCGAGCAAGGTTCTCGCTAGATTCATGTCTTTAGTATCAAGGCTGACGCCACCAATCAAATCTGATTCATTTTCTTTTTTAGCTAAATAACGTGCTGAAGCACTAGTTGCACCTTTTTCAGATAAGGCGAAAACCGATGACCCACGAGCATCAGGGCGAATAAATGCATCGGCATGAATAGAAATGAACAGATCAGCTTGCATATTGCGAGCCTTGACAACACGACCATGAAGAGGAATGAAGAAGTCAGCATCACGAGTCAATATTGCCCGCATATTTGGTTCAGCATCAACTTGCTGTTTTAGTTTCTTAGCAATGGCTAGAGTGATGTCTTTTTCACGTGATCCACTCGCTCCTTTTGCACCGGGATCTTCACCTCCATGACCTGCGTCAATGGCAATTGTGATTAAGCGACCACCATTTTTAGTGGCTGGCTTATTGGTGATAGGTAACTCTTCTCCCAATGTCGGTGTCGTTTGGACTGGCAATTGATCTATTGCTTTTGCAGTTTCAGCGGACTTAAGTGCTGGCTCTATCGGCTTTGCTAGCTCAATATTGCTGTCAGGTTTAATTGCTGGCGCGTCAACAGGTGCAGGATTGCCCATGTCTGCATTATTGAGAATGTTAGCCAAAGGATCTTTGAGTGGATAAACATCAAGGACTAAGCGATGCTTATACTGACCTGCGGGTTGCAAAGTGAAAATCTTAGGATTTACTTCTACTTTTAAATCAATCACAACACGCACTGTACCAGGCTTAAAATTAGCAACACGCACTTGTTGAATATATGGATCAGAC
>JBEDFH010000059.1:0-5258 GCA_041175265.1 Pseudomonadota bacterium
GAACGTACAGTATTTACTGCAACCCTCCATCACGGAAAGAAATGCGGCTGCACCTTCAACGCGTGGCGGTGGCAAGTGATCAAACTTTTCAATTTCAGGAAATGAGATGTCGACTTGTGAAATGCCTGAATGCCGCTGTTTAGCGATTAAATCAGGTAGGCGATGCAAGGTTTGTGGCCCGAACACAACGTCCACATAAGGTGCACGTTCAATAATGTTTGCGCCCTCTTGGCTGGCTACGCAGCCACCCACGCCAATAATGAGGTTGGGATTTTTTTCTTTGAGTGGAATAAAGCGTCCAAGATGACTAAATACCTTCTCTTCTGCTTTTTCGCGAATTGAGCAAGTGTTAAGCAGAATCACATCTGCATCTTCAACCACCTCTGTAGTCTCTAAGCCTTCTGCGGCATGCAACATATCCGCCATGCGTGAAGAGTCATACTCATTCATCTGGCAACCAAAGGTTTTGATGAAAACTTTTTTAGGAGAGGTCATGCTGAGGTTTTTGGCGCACAAGCAACGAAATGCGTTGGCGCGTGAGGGGTGTGGCTAAGAGATGTGAAACTGAACGAGCAACTTCGCAAAATAGTTTTAAAACTCAGAAAGCTAAGCGTGAATTGTAGCTTAGCTGGGCTATATTTCCAAACCTAGTCTACTTAATTTAAGGCAGTAGTTGCCAGATAGCCACGACTGAAATCGCAGTGACGATGATTATCAAGGCATTGCTCAACCGTTTTTGCTTAGCGTGTGCGAGTTTTAAACGTTCAATTTCTAACTGCATCGTAACTAATTGATGTTGATCTTGTTTTAAGAAAGCATCAATCTTGCGTGGTAAGGTCGGCAGCATGGTGCCCCACATGGGGATTTCTGCTTTGAGTTTTTTGATCACGCTACGCCAGCCGATTTGCTCGCTCATCCAACGCTCTAAATAAGGCTTTGCGGTTTGCCATAAATCCAAATTAGGATCTAAGTCACGCCCCAGCCCTTCAACATTCATCAGCGTTTTCTGCAACATGGTTAGTTGAGGTTGGATAATTAGGCCGAACCTTCTTGCGGTATGAAATAAGCGAATGAGGACACGCGCAAATGAAATGTCTTTTAATGGCTTGTTAAATATCGGCTCACAAACTGCACGAATCGCATTTTCAAATTGGTCGATATCAACATCGCTGGGTACCCAGCCGGATTCAATATGCGCTTGTGCCACTTCACGATAATCTCTGCGGAAAAAAGCAATGAAGTTGCGTGCTAAATATTGTTTGTCTGTTTCGGTGAGCGTTCCCATGATGCCGAAATCAAGGGCAATATAGCGGCCGTCATTGGCTACCTGGATATTACCTGGATGCATATCAGCGTGGAAAAACCCGTCACGGAAGACTTGTGTGAAAAAGATTTCAACGCCATCACGCGCCAGCTTAGGAATATCAATTCCCATTTCACGTAGACGTTGAACTTGGCTGACTGGCGTTCCATTCATCCGCTCCATGACCATTACCTGTTCATGACACCAGTCCCAGTAAACTTCAGGGACGATGAGTAAATGACTGTTAGGAAAGTTTCGCTTTAGTTGGCTACAGCTGGCGGCTTCGAGTAATAAATCTAACTCGTTGTTGATGTGTTGGGAAAAATCTTCTACCACTTCTCTAGGGCGTAATCGCTTGCCATCTGAAAGTAGCAGTTCAATTAGCCAAGCAGCGCTTTCTAGGAGCTTGATATCTTTGCGAATGACATGTGCAATATCAGGACGTAAGATTTTGACGGCGACTGCTCGTCCATCTGGTAAGTGTGCAAAGTGGACTTGAGCTACAGAGGCGCTAGCAATTGGTGTTTCGTCAAATTGACTAAATACTTGATCAATATTTTCGCCGTAAGTAGCCTCAATAATTTGTTTCGCCGTGGCAAAACTAAATGGCGGTACTTGGTCTTGAAGCTTGGCCAGTTCGTCGGCGATATCGAGTGGGATTAAATCGCGACGGGTAGAAAGCATTTGTCCAAATTTGACAAAAATTGGACCAAGTTTCTCAAGGGCTAAACGAAGTCGTTCACCACGGCTTTGTTTTTTGCTTCTGAAGAATAAAACAACATTCAAAAATTGACGTAATGGGCGTACTTTGCTGTGTGCAAGAATGAATTCGTCCAAGCCAAATTTCAGCGTGATATAAATGATTTTTAGTAATCTAAATAAGCGCATGTTTTAATTTTTCGATACGTTTTTCTAAGCGCTCAACATCATCGCGTAGCTGATCTACATCTTTTACAAAAGCTTCAACGTGACGTTTTTTTGCAATTAAAGGATTTTCTTCTTGCCAATATTCAGTCAGCATTTCAGTCATATTAATGACTTTTGATTTAGCCTCTGAAAAGGTTTTTTTGGCAAAGGCATTGGCTTGAGTGGCTGGGATGTCGCCTATGATTTTGCTTAGGTCTTCTTCGTAATCCCAGCGCATCCCTTGTAAAACTTTAGCCAAGGCTTTGGCTAATTCGGTGTTGCCTGTGATTTGCACTTGATTACTTGCCGATACATCTTTTGCCAAGATACGAAGTGCCAATGAAGGAGAGAGGCTGATACTAGCATCGCTTAGGGCTGATTCGCCCGCCATGGCTAACCCGCCATTTTCTAATATTGTTAAGTTAGCGTTAGTCGGGCCCAAATGAATTGTCACTGTTTGACCGCTAAATGGCTGAAGTTCACCACGCGCCCAGTTATTCTGGGTGATGAGATGGTTCAACATGCGGGTGAGTAAAGGTTTAAACATGACCTAAATGAGCCTTAAGCTTTCCAGCCTTTATGCAAAGCCACAACACCAGCAGCTAAATTGTAGTAGTCCACTTTGGCTAAGCCCGCATCCAGCATCATTTGACGTAATGTTTCTTGGTCTGGGTGCATGCGGATTGATTCAGCTAAGTATTGATAGCTCTCCGCATCCTTGGCAAACAGCTTGCCCATGAGCGGTAACAGTTTGAATGAATAAGCATCATAAAGGGGTGCCAAAGGTTTCCATACTTGCGAGAATTCCAAGACCAGCAAACGGCCGCCAACTTTAAGCACGCGCTGCATTTCTGCAAGAGCTTTGTCTTTATGTGTCATGTTGCGCAAACCAAAAGCCACAATCACACAATCAAAGTAATGATCAGGAAATGGCAATTTCTCGGCATCACATTGCAATGCTGGCACTGACGCGCCATCGTCAATTAAGCGATCGCGACCAACTGCAAGCATGGATGCGTTAATATCCGTGAGGATGACTTGGCCAGTTGGACCTACTTTTTTATTAAACAAACGAGATAAATCACCGCTACCGCCAGCAACGTCTAATACTCTGTCACCAGCTTTAACGCCGCTGATTTCAACTGCAAAGCGTTTCCATGTGCGGTGAAGTCCAGCTGACATCACATCGTTCATGAGGTCATATTTGCGGGCAACACTATGGAAAACTTCGCCAACTTTTTTGGCTTTTTCGCTTTCGTCGACGGTTTTAAAACCGAAGTGGGTTTGATTTTGATCGCTCATATTTTTATATTATTCTGTTGTGATGGGTTGTCGCTTAACGCCGGCAGCATCTAGTCTTCCAATATATTCTAACCACATTGCTTCGTAGTTTTTAGCGAGGTCATACAGATAGTCCCAAGAGTAAAGCCCGGTATCGTGACCGTCTGAGAATATGAGTTTGACCGCATAGTTACCAACTGGCTCAATCCCGACGATATTTACGTTCTCTTTACCTGTTTGTAGGACTTCTTGTCCTATGCCATGACCACGCACTTCTGCCGATGGCGAGTAAACACGCAAAAACTCACAAGACAGCATGCAGTTGCTCTGGTCGTCAAAAGTGATTTCTAGTAATCGTGATTTTTGATGTAGCTTGATATCAATCGGACGGCGTAAATTATTGCTTAACTCGCTCATGAACATCGCTTTTTATAAAAGTTAAATGATAGCAGAAAGCGCTGCAGCATAGGCGTCTCAGTATCAAGGCCCTGTCTTCTAAAGATATGGTAGGATGAAGGCAGATGTTTAAGGGAGTTGGATGTGGGATTTAGCACTTTATTTTTTTTACTTGGGCTGACAATCGTATTCGTGGCTTTAGCTGCGTTAGGGATTTTATGGGCGATTAAAAGCGGTCAATATGATGACTTGGACGGCCCAGCACAACGTATCCTGATGGATGATGATGATCCAATGATCCCGTTTAATCAGAATAAAAAGTCAGCGCAAAAACAAGAAACTAAAAAATAAATTTAAAATTTGATGGTTGTCTGTTGAAGGCTTGTATCAATCCGATTAAACTAGAACCTTAGTTCAAGTGGGGGTTTTAATATGAAAGAACATTTCACATTCTCAAATTTACCAATGACAATGGTGGTTGCTTTGATCACTTGGTCATGGATTAGTGCTTTATCAGTTATTTTCTTCCACTAAGATTTATACATCGATACGTCGGAAGTGATAAAGCATTATAAAAAAAGCGGCCTAGGCCGCTTTTTTGTTTCTATTTTTTATACATTAAGCCGCTAAAACTTCTTTCATTTTTTGCATAGCTTTTTGTTCAATCTGACGAATGCGCTCAGCAGAAACACCAAATTCATCAGCTAAGTCATGTAAGGTTGAGCTATCACCTTGGCTTAACCAACGCGCTTCAACAATGCGACGGCTTCGCTCATCTAAGCTTGCTAGCGCATTTGCTAAGCCTGTTGTTTGTAGATGTTCCTGCTCAATTGCAGAAAGCATTTCAGATGGCTCAGGTTGCTGATCTTCTAGGTAAGCAATCGGACTGAAAGTATCTTCGCTGTCATCATCGTGATTGCCTTCGAGAGAAATTTCATGTCCGCCCAGGCGTGATTCCATCTCCAAAACTTCTTCTGGCTTCACTTTGAGTTCGCGCGCAATGTGTGCAACTTCATCAGGCTGTAAGCTACCCGCACCAGTTTTCATACTACGTAAATTAAAAAATAGTTTACGTTGTGCTTTGGTCGTCGCGATTTTTACTAATCGCCAATTGCGGACGATGTATTCATGCATTTCTGCTTTAATCCAATGCATCGCAAATGAAACCAAGCGGACGCCACGTGACGGGTCAAAACGTTTAACGGCTTTCATTAAGCCGATATTGCCTTCTTGAATAAGGTCTGCTTGCGGTAGACCATAGCCAGAGTAGCCGCGCGCAATACTTGCAACCAAGCGTAAGTGTGAAACAATCAAAGCTTTCGCAGCTTCAAGATCGTTATTGTTTTTTAGGCGCGTAGCGTAGTCCAGCTCT
>JBEDFH010000060.1:0-5180 GCA_041175265.1 Pseudomonadota bacterium
GAATCATTAAGTTATATCCATAATATTGGGTTTTAACACTAATGTTTTCTACGATAGCTTTTTTATCAAAATATTACCTTGCTCATCCGTTTTTAGAAAGTGGCACGCCAGTTGCTTAGGTATTACTGAAATTCATTTTAGTAATACTTTAATTAAGGAGCCTTGCCATGTTTTCTGCTGCTAATCGTCATAGCTTTAAAAAAATGATTGTCGGTGTTTCTTTGCCGCTTGCACTGTTGCTTACTAATGTTGCCCAAGCAGCTCCACTTAAGATTGGTTACAGCGATTGGCCGGGTTGGGTGGCTTGGCAAGTGGCGATTGACAAGGGTTGGTTTAAAGAAGCCGGTGTTGACGTTAAGTTTGATTGGTTTGATTACTCGGCTTCTATGGATGCCTTCACTGCGGGCAAGATTGATGGCGTGACAGTGACTAATGGTGATGCTTTAGTGACGGGGGCAAGCGGTGCCAAGAATGTCATGATTTTGGTGACTGACTATTCAAACGGTAATGACATGATTGTTGCTAAGCCTGGTATTAAAAGTTTGAAAGATTTAAAGGGTAAAAAAGTTGGTTTGGAGGTTGGTTTTGTTGAGCATTTATTACTTTTAAATGGTTTAGAAAAAGCAGGGTTAAAAGAGTCTGATGTGACTTTAGTTAATACCAAAACAAATGAAACGCCTCAAGCATTAGCTTCAGGTGATTTGGCAGCGATTGGTGCTTGGCAACCAAACTCAGGCGAAGCGATGAAGCGTGTTCCAGGGGCTAAACCTATCTACACCTCTGCAAATGAGCCGGGTTTGATTTATGACGTATTGACTGTCAATCCAGCTAGTTTGTCTGCACGTCATGCTGATTGGGAAAAAGTGGCTAAGGTATGGGACCGCGTGGTGACTTATATCAATGATCCAAAGACTCAGCCTGATGCAGTCAAGATTATGTCGTCACGTGTGGGCCTAAAACCTGCTGCTTACTTGCCATTATTAAAAGGGACTCATTTGCTGAGTTTAGAAGAAGGTAAGAAAGTGTTTGTTAAAGCAGATGGTTTTAAATCGCTTTATGGTTCTAGCAAGATTGCAGATGACTTTAATGTTAAGTACGAAGTTTATAAAAAGCCAACCGATTTAGCTAAAGCGATTGATCCTAGTTTAGTGAAGTAGTTTTTTGAAATCGATTTGTAAGTATTAAGGAAAAACAGAATGAGTTTGTCTTCTTGGTTTGCTGTACGTAGGGAGTTATCTCCCCGTAAGCGTTCAGTTTTGGGGGTGGCCTCATTCTTGTTGCCTTTGTTAGTTTGGTGCGTTGTTAGTTATGTTCCAACTGTTTGGCATCCCATGGTTTTGATTAGTGAGCCTGGTGATGTCGATTATTTTCAAGTCGATATGTTGGTTAATAAGCAAGTCTTCAAAGATGAGCTTGCCAATATGGTGTCTGAACATAAGGCTTTGCCTGTGGGTGAGCCGGCTAATCCAGTTTATTTGCCTGCCCCACATCAAGTTGCTCAAGCGCTATACACCAGCTTCATTACACCACCAGCGCAGAAAGATGGTTTGTGGTTGCACCAAAGTTTATGGCAAAGCATCAAGGTTATTTTTTGGGGTTTTCTGATCTCATCTTTGATTGGTGTGCCATTAGGAATTCTGTCGGGCACTTATAGTGCCATCTCAAGATTGTTTGAGCCTTTCATTGAATTTTTTCGATATTTGCCTGCGCCTGCTTTTGGTGCTTTGGCAGTCGCTATTCTGGGTATTTATGGCGGACCTAAAATCGCCATTATTGTGATTGGTACTTTGTTTCAGCAAGTACTAATTATCGCCAACACCACGCGGAAGTTGGACTATGCCCTGATTGAAGCCGCGATGACTTTAGGCACTAACAAATTTAAGTTGTTACGACACGTTATTTTGCCGGGCGTATTGCCTGAGTTATATCGTGATCAGCGCATTTTATTAGGTTGGGCATGGACTTATTTAATTGTTGCTGAGTTGATTGGCACATCTTCAGGGATCACTTGGTTCATCACACAACAAGCGCGTTATGAGCATTTCGAAAATGTTTATGCGGCCATCATGATGATTGGTTTTATTGGTTTGGGCAGTGATCTTATTTTAGCTTGGTTAGGCAAGCATTTATTCCCTTGGGATAAGTCAGGTAACAAGGCGTAAAGGAAAAGTGATGGAAAAGAAAACAGAAAAATTGCCGAGTTACTTAACGCAGTCCAAAGCAGTAAAGGAGCGCTTTGATAAGTTAAAAGCGCGTGAAGTAATTTTGGAAGTGAAGCAGCTGGGCAAGGTTTATAAAACTGCTAAAGGTGAAGTGGCTGCACTAAAAGATGTCAATTTTAAAACGCACAGACGTGAGTTTGTTTGTGTGATTGGGCCGTCAGGTTGTGGCAAATCTTCTTTAATCAGAATTCTTGCTGGCTTAGAGCCTTATACCTCTGGCGAAGTGTTGTTGGATGCCAAGCCAGTGACAGGTCCAGGCCGCGATCGTGGCATGGTGTTTCAAGGCTATACATTATTCCCGTGGTTAAGCGTTAGAAAGAACGTGATGTTTGGTTTGGAGATGAACAACATTACGGGTGAAGAGGCTTCTAATGAAGCCGACTTGTGGCTGGAGTTAGTGGGTTTAGAGAAATTTGCCAACGCTTATCCCCATGAGCTTTCTGGAGGAATGAAGCAAAGAGTTGCGATTGCACGTGCGTTGGTTAATCAGCCACGAATTTTATTAATGGATGAGCCATTTGGTGCATTGGATGCCCAGTCTCGGGCAAAGATGCAAGCGCACTTGCTAGAGATCTGGCGCAATATTGACATCACTATTTTATTTATTACCCATGATTTAGATGAAGCAATTTATCTGGCGGATCGGATTTTAGTGCTTAAAGCCAATCCAGGTGGCGTGCAAGAATTAATTGAAGTGCCGGTACCAAGACCTCGAAGTCCTGGCCAATTTACTAGTCCTGAATTTCTGGCTACTAAGGCGAGGTTGGAAGCGTTGATTCATCCACCTGAGCCCGAGGTTGAACTTGATCCACAAGAGGCTGCTGTGGAACCACGAATGATTCGTTTTGTAAATGTGGCAGACAACGTGGAGTAAGTGATGCAAATGGCCTTAATTAAATCATCAAAGCATCTAGTTAATCGTATCAGTATTTCTTTGCCGGATGAGTTGCAGATTGCATTGGACGACATGGTTAATGAGCGTGGCTATGAGAGCCGATCGCAAGCAATTAACGACATGCTCAGACAAAACTTGATTGAGCATAAAAGACAAACAAGTGATGAGGTTTTAGTGGGCACGATTACGATTTTGTATGACAACGGCACGCGAGGACTGCAAGAAAGAATTGCTGATTTGCAGTATCAATATTTAGACGAAGTGATTAGTTCTTTACATGTCAATTTAGTCGGTAAACAAACAATGGAAGTGATGTTGGTACAAGGGCCAGCTGCAAAGGTACAAACAATCGCAGATGAAGTCATTACTTTGCGCGGTGTGGTGACTGGAAAGTTGCAACTATTAGCAGCACTAATGCCGCCAATTTATAGTTAATTGATAGGAAAGTTAAATATGAAATCTCTTAAATCCGAACAAATCTTGTGGGAAGAAAAAGTACCAGGCGGTTGCCATTGGTCAGGCTTGATGCGTAGAGGAAGTGCTTTGCGATTTACGGATTTGCAAGGCGGTGCAAACGTTGCTTTGTTGATGTACAACGCTGAAGACAAGCTAGAGCGTTACAACATGTCGGACACGCTTAAAGCGCAACACACGGCTTTTTTTACACACGGTAATGTTTGTTATTCCGATATGGGTCGTGTCATGGCTTCAATCATTGAAGATGGTGTGGGTTGGCATGATGCGATGTGTGGTCTTTCTGATGCAGATCTTATAGCGCGTAAGTATGGAAAGACCCATTATCAAGAGCAGAGAAACGAAATGTACCGAAACGCCAAAGATGGTGTTTTAGTTGAGCTGGGTAAGCATGGTCTGGGTAAGCGAGATTTGATGCCCAATTTAAATTTATTCAGCAAGGTCACAGCAAATGAAGATGGCGAGTTGAAATTTCAGGCCTCACATAGTAAAGCCGGAGATGCTGTCGATATTCGATTCGATATGAATGTGTTGGTTGTGCTGTCTGCTGCACCTCATCCTCTAGATCCTAAATCTAATTATCAGCCTGCCGATGTTTTACTTACCGCATGGCATGCTGGAATTGCTGGGGAGGATGATAGTTGTCGTCAGCATTGTGAACAAAATCAACGCGGTTTTATTAATACTGCTCGTTATTACGCGAATTAAGGAGTGATCATGTCAGCGCTAGTGGAAAGTAAATTAAGTCCTGATTCAGCAATTTTAAATGAGGTGTGTAAGGCAGGTGACCCTTGGTCTGGCATTGTTAAAAAAGGCCAAATTTTCCGGATATTAGATTTGGAGGGAAATCAGGCTGTCGATACTTTATTTTATAACGCGGACAATCCTGAAGAGCGATACAGCACATCAGACACTGTTCAAAGACAAGGCCAAGTTTACCTGAGTACGGGTTCCGTTCTTTATTCAAATGAAGGTCGTGCCATGTTGACGATCGTTGCTGACACATGTGGTCGACATGATACTTTGGGTGGCGCTTGTTCAGCTGAAAGTAATACGGTTCGTTATGACTTAGCTAAACGGCCGATGCACAGTTGTCGTGATAGTTTTATGCATGCGATTCAACATTCTCCATGTGTGCATGATCGTGATATGACCAAAAGAGATATAACTGCCAATATTAACTTCTTCATGAATGTTCCTGTTTCAGAGAACGGCGCACTGACATTTGCAGATGGTATTTCTGGGCCAGGAAAGTATGTGGAAATGCGTGCGGAAATGGATGTTCTGGTGCTGATTTCAAATTGTCCTCAATTGAATAACCCATGTAATGGATACAACCCAACGCCAGTGCAGTTACTAATCTGGAATTCAAATTAAGCAACGGGACGACCCGTTGACGTATCTAAATAAGCGAGACGACTCGCAGCTTGAGAGTTAAAAATGTTTACTAAAGTTTTGATTGCAAATCGCGGCGAAATTGCCTGTCGTGTGATTCGTACACTTAAAAAAATGGGCATTAAATCCGTCGCAATTTATTCAGATGCGGATGCTGGAGCGCGCCATGTTTTAGATGCTGATGAAGCTTATTG
>JBEDFH010000061.1:0-5082 GCA_041175265.1 Pseudomonadota bacterium
GTGTAATATGTTTCTCAGCAGCAGTAGCATCGGTTGCTGGCTGTTGATAAAAATATTGAATACTATTCGCTAATTCATTAAGGGTATTAGCCCTATCACGATATAGCTCGATGACACCAGTGAGACTTGGACCAACGTCGGTTATCACGCCTTTAGCGGCTAAACGTTTCTTAGCATCAGCTGCCAAACGATCGAGATCGGCCTGTTTAATATAATGTGAATTTAACCAATTTAGTTTCTCGGTATTAAATTGGGCTGCAGATGGCGTGATGTGATCTAAATCGAACCAGTCACAGAATTGCTCCATACTAAAAATCTCGTCATCACCATGAGACCAACCCAAACGCGCCAAATAATTAAGCACAGCTTCAGGCAAATACCCATCTTCATCATATTGCATTACACTCACAGCACCATGTCGCTTAGACAACTTCTGACCATCATCACCCAAAATCATTGATAAATGGGCGTATTGAGGGATGGTTGCTCCCAACGCCTTAAGCATATTAATTTGACGAGGGGTGTTATTCACATGATCATCACCTCGGATTACTTGAGTAATCCCCATTTCCCAGTCGTCAACAACTACGCAGAAATTATAAGTGGGAGTGCCATCGCCACGCGCAATAATCAAATCATCTAACTCTTCATTAGAAATGGCGATATGCCCTTTTACCAAATCATTCCATTCCACCAAACCTGTTTTAGGATTTTTAAAACGCACCACAGGATCAACACCTGGAGGAATAGCAGGTAAGGCCTTACCTTCTTCAGGACGCCAACGACCATCATAACGAGGCTTTTCCCCTGCTTGCATTTGAGCTTCGCGCAAAGAATCTAATTCTTCTTTAGTTGAATAGCAAAGGTAAGCCGTTCCATCCATTAACATCTTTTGGATAATTTCCTTGTATTTATCCATGCGTTGCATTTGATAAAAAGGACCTTCATCCCAAGTCAAACCAAGCCACCTCATCCCATCTAAGATAGCCTGTACAGCCTCTGGCGTTGAACGTGCAACGTCAGTATCCTCGATACGAAGAATAAACTCTCCCCGATGTTTACGCGCATAAGCCCATGAAAATAAAGCGGTACGCGCTCCTCCAATATGAAGAAATCCTGTTGGGCTTGGGGCAAAACGAGTACGTACTGTCATATCAACCTATTAAGTAATTTCTATTTAGAGTGTATGCATTTTATCACGCAGTGGTGGACGGCATGAAGCTTAAGACAAGACGTTTGACCAAAAAAGTCTAAGCATGTTTAAATGCCTCATCCATCAAATAAATGAGCAGTAATGACTATCGAATTAAGCAACATCATCGGCTATTTCGCCGCCTTTCTAACTACGGTTGCTTTTATACCTCAAGCTTACCAGTCTTGGAAAACACAGGATTTAACCGGCATTTCATTACCGATGTATACTTTATTTACCTCAGGCGTTACTTTATGGCTTGTCTATGGTTTTTATATTGATAGCATGCCTATCGTTATCGCAAATGCAATCACGTTAGTTTTATCGACAATTGTACTCACGCTAAAATCAATCGAGGTATTTAGCAAAAAGTAATTTTACTTTTTAAGCGCTGAAGCAGGCTCTTGCCAACCACCGCCTAAGGCTTTAAATAAACCAACACTCGCCCCTAGTCGCGCTTGCCTACTACGAACATACGCCAAGGCCGAGTCGTTATAAACTCTCTGAGCATCTAGCACGTCCAAATACGCGACATATCCAGACTGATAGCGATGATTAGCAATATCCAAAGCCCTACGTGAAGCTTGCTCACTATCACGAAGTGCCGATTCACTTTCGGTGTACTGACGCAAATTAACAAGCGCATCATTCACTTCCTGAAACGCTTGCTGAACAGAACGCTCATAAGCTGCTAAAGCTTGCTTTTGCTGGGCAGTGACCTGATCAACTTTTGCGTTTATGCGGCCAGAATCAAATACCGGCAAATATAAACCAACACCACCTGTCCAGATTCTCGCCGCAGATTTCAGCACATCTCCCAAATCTTTACTTTCACCACCATAAGATGCAGTCAATGAAATTGTTGGATAAAGCGCTGCCTTAGCAACACCGATCTTAGCGTTTGCAGCAATCAAATTCTGCTCTGCCAACCTAACATCCGGACGTGACTCCAATAAACTTGAAGGCAAGCCTGATGGAGGAATTGGAGGCATAGGCATCCGATCCAAACTAGCGCTCTCAATCCTCAAACCCATCACGCCAGTCAAAACGGCTAACTGCTGTTCTACGATTTGTCGTTGACGCTCTAAATCATACAATTGCGCCTTAAGATTAGCGCAAGCAACTTCTGCTTGAGATACATCTAAGGCAGAAGCAATACCACCTTCCAAACGGCGTTTTGTTAAAGCTAAACTCTCTTCACGAGTATGTAAGCTTTCCTTGGATAAATTAATTTGAGTTTCCAGGCTACGTAAAAATAGGTAGTTATTAGCAATTAATCCTTTAAGTGATAAATCAACAGTATCTTTTGCATATCGAGAACCTAGCGCTTGTGCGCGAGCAGCTTCCTGAGATCGGCGTAACTTACCCCAAAAGTCCAATTCGAATACAGTACCCAAGCGAACGTTATAATTAGTTCGAGTTGAGCTCATACCATTAAACAAGGGGACGGCTCCCAGCTCGGTCACCTTATTTCGACTTGCCCCAGCATCAAGATTTACTTGTGGTAATAAGGCTGCGCCAACCTCACGTAGATATCCATCCGCCTCTTCAATACGAGCAACCGCTATTTTGATATCCGTATTGTTGACACTAGCTTTAGCAATTAAATCATCAAGTACTGGATCTTGATAAAGCTTCCACCAATCAGATGAAACTAAGGTATTTGAAACTTCAGTCGATGCTGCTTGATATTGCTCAGGTAAGGCCTGTTTAGGTCTAAAGTAATCTAAACCTACCATCGAACAAGCGCCCAAAGACAATATCAAGCTAACAATCAAAGTTCTTTTCATCAAAATACTTTCACTTATTATCTTACTCATTTAGCATCTTCCTCAGGCAAGCCTTCAAGATGACCGTGATGACGAACATGCTTACCTGAAAGCCAAGTAAAGAATAATGGTATGAATATAGTCGCAACAAAGGTCGCCAAAATCATCCCGCCAAATACACCAGTGCCCATAGAACGACGAGCAGCTGCGCCTGCCCCCGTTGCAAACACCAAAGGAACAATCCCTAGAACAAAAGCCATAGACGTCATCACAATTGGCCTGAAACGCAACCTTGCCGCTTCTAGAGCAGCTTGAGCGACTGGCATACCCTCTTCCATTTTCTGTTCAGCAAATTCAACAATCAAAATCGCATTCTTAGCCGCCAACCCGATTAAGGTAATCAAACCGATTTGGAAGTAAATATCATTAGGCATACCGCGTAATAAAACCGCTAACAAAGCACCTGCAAGCGCGAATGGAACTGCCATAATTACAGCAAGCGGCAATGCCCATGTTTCAAACTGAGCAGCTAATATCAAAAACACCATGATAATAGCGAAACCAAAGGCATACATCGCGGCAGAACCCGTTCGTTTCTCTTGGTAAGCCTGGGCCGTCCATGCAATTTTATAGCCATCAGGTAGATTGTCTTTTGCAATGCGCTCTACAGTTTTAATTGCATCTCCCGAACTAACCCCAGGTGCACCACTACCGAAAACTTTTGCCGATAACAAGCCGTTGTAACGTTCTAGTTGCTCGGCGCCTACGATGTTACTCACCTTACTTAAGGCTGAGAGCGGAATCATATTGCCACTTGGATTAGCTAATGTAGGCTGACTACGCACATAAACCTTACCCAGATCCTCTGGCTTCATTCTAAATTCAGATTCAGCTTGCAACTGAACTCTATAAGTGCGGCCATTACGGTTAAAGTCATTGACATAAAAAGCGCCCATCGTGCTTTGTAAGGTTGCATAAATATCGGCGATACGAACTCCCTGAGAGATTGCCTTTGCTTCATCCACCTCTATCATGAGCTGAGGAACGGTAGGACGAAAGAAAGAGTTCAAACCAGTTAAAGTTGGCTCGGCACGCATTGCATCAATAAAACTATTCATCACAGCTGCTAATTTAATAGGGTCCGTGTCACGCTGACTTTGCACATACACCTCAAAGCCACCAGCAGAACCCAAACCACGAATTGCCGGAGGATTCACTGCAATCGCCATACCATCAGATTGACTCATCCCAATACCAAAAAGCTTACCGACAATATCAGTCGCTGAGGTTTCGCGCTCTTTCCATTCTTTTAATCTCACAAACATGGTGCCTGCATTTGTTTTATTGGCACCCGTTAATAATTCAAAACCGTTTACCGCAAACTCATGGGCTACAGCTGGATCATGAGCAATCGCCGATCTAATATTTTCGGTTGTTTTAGTTGTACGACCTAAGGTTGCGCCATCAGGCATGATTACGACGGTAACAACATAACCCTGATCTTCTGCAGGCACAAAACTACCAGGCACAGTTCTAAAAAGTATTGCAACAAGTATGACCACGACAACGAATACAGAACCACCCATCACTTTATGTTTAAGCGTTAAGTTAACGGTGTTGGTATAAAAGTGTGTTAACCGACTGAATAAATGATTAAATTTAGTGAAGAAAGCATTCTTACGATGCGTTTTCTTTAAAAGAATGGCACAGAGTGCGGGGGTTAAGGTTAAAGCAACGACACCCGAAATCACCACAGCAATTGCCACAGTGACTGCAAATTGTCGGTACAACTCACCTGCGATACCACCTTGGAAAGCAACTGGAACAAATACCGCACAAAGTACTAATACAATTGCAACGACAGCCGCAGACACCTGACCAATTGATTTAATTGCTGCAGGCAAAGGCGCCAAACCTTCTTCTGACATCAAACGTTCAGTATTTTCCAAGACCACAATCGCATCATCGACCACGATACCAATCGCTAAAATCATGGCAAATAAAGTCAATAAATTAATAGAAAAGCCAAACAAGTAAAGGCCGGCGAAAGTACCAATCAAGGAAATAGGCACTGCGATAATAGGAATTAAAGTTGCACGCCAGCTTTGTAAAAACAAAAAG
>JBEDFH010000062.1:0-5080 GCA_041175265.1 Pseudomonadota bacterium
TTTTTTATTTGTATTTACTAAGGTCAGTTAATCAACAATACCCGCAGCAGTAATATTCATGCCGCCATCTACGTAAGTAATTTCGCCTGTAACACCTGAAGCTAAATCACTGCATAGAAAGGCTGACACATTGCCCACTTCTTCGATTGTTACATTGCGACGGAGCGGAGCATGTTTCTCGTTAAAACCTTGCATCTTGTCAAAGTCCGCAATCCCTGATGCTGCAAGTGTTTTGATTGGACCAGCAGAAACCGCATTCACACGTATGCCTTTAGGACCAAGGCTTTGAGCCATATAACGCACGTTAGCTTCCAGGCTTGCTTTAGCAACGCCCATAACGTTGTAGTTTGGTAATGTGCGTTCGGCACCTAAATAACTGATTGTTAATAAGCTAGCATCACGACCTTCCATCATTGGCATCGCTGCTTTTGCAAGTGCAGCAAAACTATATGAGCTAATGTCGTGCGCAATACGGAAGTATTCACGTGTTACTTTTTCTAGGTAATCGCCATCTAGCGCATCTTTAGGCACAAAGGCTACTGAATGAACAATAATGTCGATACCATCCCAATGTTTTGCTAGGGCTGGAAATAGCGCCTCAATTTGAGCGTCATCGGCAACATCACATGGAAGTACGATATTTGAATCGAATTCTGCTGCAAGTTTAGTCACGCGATCTTGGAATTTATCCATTTGATAGGTAAACGCAAGTTCTGCGCCTTCACGTTTCATTGCTTCTGCAATACCGTAAGCGATTGAGCGGTTACTTAATAAACCAACGATGAGTGCTCGTTTTCCTTTGAGGAATCCCATGAGTAACTTTCCTTAATGTCTAATTATTAATGTGATTAGTTCTTACTAGTTCGAGGATCAAGTGCATCCCTCAAACCTTCTCCGAGCAAATTATAACCCAACACAGTGATTAAGATGGCAATCCCAGGAAATAGCGATAGCCACCATGCGAATTCAATATACTCTTTTCCATCGGTCAATATATTTCCCCAGGATGCTTGTGGCGCCTGCACTCCAAGACCTAAGAAGCTTAACCCTGACTCGACTAACACTGCGCTTGCCACTCCTAGTACGGAGCTGACAATAATAGGGGTTAGGCTATTAGGTAATAGGTGCTTAAAAATAAGTCTGTAATCTTTCGCACCAAGTGTTTGCGAAGCTAAAACGAATTCACGATTTCTCAAGCTTAGAAACTCAGCCCTGACTAAGCGTGTGACACCCATCCATGAAGTTAAGCCAATCACAATCATGATGTTCCAAATAGATGGTGTTAAGAAAGCGATGACAGCAAGAATTAAGAAGAAAGTTGGAATAGATAGCATGACATCTACCAAGCGCATGATGACAGTATCCACCCAGCCACGATAGAAGCCAGCAATAGCGCCTAAAAAGATACCAATAATTGTAGCAATGCCAACGGCTACAATTCCAACTAGTAGCGAAATGCGTGCACCAAATAGCATTCTTGACCATACGTCTCGACCAAGGCCATCAGTGCCCATTATGTGTTCCGTTGATGGCGCTAATAAAATGCTTTTGACGTGTATCGCATCTGGATCATATGGCGCGATGAATGGTGCAAAAATTGCCATCAGTAAAATAGCGCTGATGATACATAATCCAGCTACTGCGAGAGGGTTTCTAAAGATGCTTCTCATGACGAAACCCCTTTTCTGACCCTGGGGTCTGCCCATGCATATGCCAAGTCGGCTAGTAAATTTCCTAGTAATGTTAATGCTGAACCTATGGTGAGTATCCCCATGATGACTGGAAAGTCTCTCATCAGAACAGCATCATAAAACAGCTTTCCCATGCCAGGGATGGCGAAAATTGACTCGGCAATGACTGAACCGCCAATTAAACCCGGAATAGATAAGCCGAAAATGGTAATTAATGGCAGTAGCGCATTACGCAGTGCGTGTTTATAAACGACTGTATTTTCTGGTAAGCCTTTTGCACGTGCTGTTGTGATGTAGTCTTGGTGAAGCACATCAAGCATCCCATTTCTAACAAATAGAGAAATGCCTGCTAAGCCAGTTAACCCTGAGATTAATATAGGTAATGTTAAATGATGAAGGGTATCTATCACCTGAGAAATCCAAGGTAATTTGTCACTACCTAAGCTATGTAAACCGGATATTGGTAACCAATGGTGACTGACGCCTGTCCAGTACATCAGCATTAATGCAAGCCAGAAACCCGGGATAGCAAATCCAATAAACACGAAAATGGTAATTGCTCGATCAGGTAATTTGTTTTGGGTTAACGCTGAGATAACGCCCAGTGGCAGGGCAATCGCAATAATTAATATCAGGCTAAGAACGTTAATGAGCAGTGTAATGGGAAGAGCTTCTTGAATCATGCCCTTAGTGATGTTTCCATCTTTATCTTTTTCTTCCCAAAAAACCGGCTTTTGATGGCTGGCGAATGAGTGTCCAAAATCTAACTTTGAAATGCGTTCAAGCCATAATCCATATTGCACTACGACCGGTTTATCTAAGTTGTACATTTCTCTTAGTTTTTGACGAGATTCCTCACTGGTTTTAGGATTAAAACCAGCTTCAGTAGAGGTGATGTCGCCAGGAGCTAGGTGCATAATTAGAAAAGAAATTAGACTGATGCCTACAAGCAACGGCACCATCCAAAATAAACGCTTAAGTAAATAGCTCAGCATATTAATTAGCACTCATTTCATTACGTCTGTAAGGTTTTGGTATGTACCACTCATATGCGTTGTGGCCGATACCTGCTGGAGGTGCTGGACTGTCAATGCCTTTAATTCTTTTATGCATTGTTGGTAAACCATAACCCGCGTACAAGTAAACAACTGGACTGTCTTCAAGCAATATTTCTGCAAAATCATGATAAATTTTCATGCGCTTGTCAGGGTTCAGTTCTAGCCGTCCTTTTTCTAGGAGCTTATCTACTTTTTTGTTTTGATATCCAATAAAGTTAAATTGTCCTGGTGCCTGTTGGGATGAGTGCCAAATATTGTATTGATCAGGTTCAACACCTAAGCCCCATCCTAAAAGTACGACATTAAAATCACCGGTTTTAATGAATCGACTAATGAAAGTTGCCCATTCAACAACACGAATCTTAACGTCGATTCCAATTTCTTTTAGGCGGCGTTGAATAAGCACTGCGGTCATTTCACGCTCTTTGTTTTGATTTGTCAGAATTTCAAATGCCAAAGGTTTACCATCTTTATCTAAAATTCCATCGCCATCATGGTCTTCGAAGCCAGCCGCTTGGAGTAATTCAATCGCTTTTTGAGGATTGTATTCATAGGGTTTCAATTTTGGATTGCTCCATCGTGTACCAGGCTTGTAGGGCGATGCGACAGGTAGTCCTAGACCTAGCAATACACCATCAATAATCTCTTGTTTATCGATTGTATAGTTAATTGCTTGCCTGACACGCACATCGTCAAAAGGCTTATGCTTTAAATTAAATCCTAGGTAGGTGTAGCTATTTCCTAGCTCTTTATACAAAGAGAATTTTTCATTTAAATCTGGTCTTGCAGGGAAAATGCGAGCGTATTGAATTGCATTTAAGCTCATAGAATCTATATTGTCAGCCATGAGCTCTAAAAACTGAGCAGCACGATCTGGAATGATTCTAGATACTAATCGATCAATGTTGGCCTGACCTTGCGTAGCATTTTGATTGCGACTTAAAGAAATGCTCTCACCACTCTTCCATTGATCGAGTTTGTAATAATGACTGCCTACTGGATTACGTGCAAAGGATGTTGTGTTGATATCTTGATTTTGTAATAAATGTTTTGGAAGGATGTGTAAGCCTGACCATGAATCTAGTGCAGGTGCGTAGGGTTGTTTGTAGGTAACACGAAAAGTATTTTTGTCTGGTGTTTCAGCCTTTATGACTAGTTTGTAGTCGGCACCGTAAGGTGTACGGGTATTATCATTGGTAACCGTTTGCCAGGTAAAAATCACATCATCACTTGTCAGTGGCTCACCATCTGCCCATTTAAGATTAGGTTTTAAGTGAAAAGTGATTGTTCTCTGATCGGAGGAAATATCCCAGCTTTGAGCGAGTTCGCCAGTGAGCTCTAGATTTTTATCGTACTTAAGTAAGCTATTGAAAATATTCGACGCAATCGCTGACGCTGAAGATTCGCCCGCAATCATTGCAATTAAGCCGCTGGGTTCGCCTGATAAAGCATCAATCATAGTGCCACCTTTTTCAATAGGTGCTGTTGGACTGTAATCCACATGATCAGAAGTTGGCTTTTGATGGCACGCGGCTAAAGCCATGAGGATGAGAAGGCTAGCTAAGCTTGAATAAGTATTGTTTTTAAAACTTATTGAGCTGTATTGCTTGAAATTAAACAAAATTAGGCCTTTATTTTCAACTAACGTTTTTTACTTTTTTTATTTGAAGTCGTTTTTACAGAAGATTTATTCTGTCCGCTTTTTTCGACCACGTTTTTATGATTTTGTTTACCTGATGTCTGATTTTTTTTCTTGGATTTTTGAGATTCTGGTGCAGGGACTTTTAGTGTTTGCCCAATTTGGATTTCACCGTTGTCTAATTGATTTAATTGCATCAAGGTATTAATGTCCGTTTTATATAAACGACCTAGTGAAGCTAATGTGTCTTTTGGTTTGACGATATGATCTTTTGTGTTGTCAATCATCGTCTTATTAGATGATGATGCGAAGTCGGTGCTGTCGCTGATTGTATTGTCACCGTTGCTTGGAACTAAAATAGGCTGAGAACCACTGGACTTCCCTTTGGGTTGTAGCCCATTCACTTCCCTTAGTTGGTTAACGTCAATACCAAATTTCTTTGCAATCTTATCCATCCGTTCACCGTTTTTCATATGATAAGTTTGCCAGCTAACAAGTGGTTTGTTGTAGCTTGCTAAATTTGCTTTGAATGTATTTGCAGCAGACACTGGAAGAAGGATTTCATGTGCGTTGCCATTCTCTGTGATCACTGGCCTGTTATATTCTGGGTTTAAAGATGAAAATTCTTCAAATGAAATTTCAGCTAATGATGCAGCAAGTTTCGCATCAATTTGCTCGGGTGCAATGACTTT
>JBEDFH010000063.1:0-5060 GCA_041175265.1 Pseudomonadota bacterium
TACTGGTAGTAAATTAAAGCTACCTATATCGTGAGTGACTAGCATTTCGTTGTCTTGCATGGTGCAACTGATATTCATGTTTCTTGTTGCTGCTTTAGCTAGCTCTTCCGTCTCTGGTAAGTTAATTACTGTTAAGTTGTCCAGCTTAAGTAGGGCTTTACTGTTTTGATCCCACCATATATCGGCGCTACGCCCCCCATACATCAGCAGTGCGACTTGGTTTGAACGTCCGCTGGCTTTACGTAAAATGCGTTCATCTGGCAATCCTACTTCTATCCAGAGCTCGATGGCGCCTGTTAAATCTTTTTGCCACAAATCAGGCTCTTCATCGTCACTTAAGCCTTTGCCGAATGCTAGTGAGTCACTTGCAAATAGTGCAAAAGCAATCAGCCTGACCATCAGTCGTTCATCTGTCTCGGAAGGGTGTTTGGCGAGCGTTAAACTATGGGCGGCATAATAATTACTATCCATGTTCGAGATTTGCAGGTCAGCTTTATAGATGGTTGATTTTAGTGCCATGGCGACTTTTTCTCATTGCTTTCTTTAGTCTTCTTTACAGTTTTTGCTTGTCCCGTTTTTGGTCCCGAGCCACTTCTGCGATTGGGCTGGCCTTTGCCTTTAACTTTAGGTGCCTTTACTTTAGGTGGTTTTATTTCGGTGTTCGGGTCGATAGTAATTAATATACGCTTGCCTTCACATTCAATGATTTGACCTGCTTTAATTTTGGCTGTTTTACGTAATTCTAGCTCGCCATCCACCTTTACTAAACCTTCTGCGACCATCGCTTTACCGCGTCCGCCACTGTCAGCTAAATCTACTAGTTTAAGTAAGTTACATAGTTCTATATATTCAGTATTTATTACAAATTCAATTGGTTGCATTATTTATCTTCATGTGATTTATTAGGTTTATGGAGTGGCTTTTTAATGACTTTTCCAATATGTGTTTCGCCACGCTTTTTCGCAAGTTCAATTTGTTTTTGACGTTCAATGACGCTGAGCCGTTTTTCTGTAGATAATTTATCGTAGCAATGAGGACAGGATACGCCGGCGACATATTGTTCGCTTTTCATTTCCTCAGGTGAAATGGGGTGTCGGCATGCGTGGCATTGATCATATTCACCAATTTCTAGTCCGTGCTTAATCGCAACGCGATTATCAAATACGAAACATTCACCTTCCCACATACTTTCTTCTTTTGGAATTTCTTCAAGATACTTAAGAATGCCACCTTGCAGGTGATAAACCTCTTCGAATCCTTGCTCCATCATGTATGAGCTTGCTTTTTCACATCGAATGCCGCCAGTACAAAACATTGCTACTTTTTTATTTTTCTTAGGATCCAGATGTGTGGTGACATATTCAGGGAACTCTCTGAATGTCGTGGTGTGGGGATCAATCGCACCTTTGAAGGTTCCTATACCAAACTCATAATCGTTGCGGGTATCAATTACGATTGTATCTGGGTCGGAAATGATGGCATTCCAATCTTGAGGTTTTACATAGGTGCCAACTTTATAATTGGGGTCAATGCCTGGAACGCCTAATGTGACAATTTCTTTTTTGAGTCTGACTTTCATGCGATAAAAGGGCATTTCATCCGCATGAGACTCTTTATGTTCTAAGTCTGCTAATCTTGGATCTTGCTTCAGATGTTTGATAAGCGCATCTATTGCTTCACGGCTTCCAGCAACCGTTCCGTTAATGCCTTCTTCTGCTAATAGCAGTGTGCCTTTGATGTTTTGTGAGACGCATACATCCAATAAAACCGGTTGGATTTCTTTGTAATCTGGAAGTTTTGCAAACTTGTAGAGCGCAGCAACGATAAAATTAGGCACAATCATCTTTCTGAAAGCAGATGCTTAAATGAGGATTGCATAATAAGGCAAGCGGCACTTAATTTCTACGCAAATTAATGTGGCTTGCAATGAGTGCGTTAGTGCGTTTTCTGAAGTGTGAGCTATCTGTATCTTTAACCCACATATGTAATAAGCCACTAAAAAACAAATGTGTATCTAGTGCAAGTTCTGATGGATCTTGTGATCCGCTTAATTGACTTTTGTTTTTTGCTCTTTGATACAGTTGCTCTAGTTTTTGAATGATGCCATCGCAATTATTGAGAATTTGTTTAAGCACTTCGGAAAACTCCTCTACGTATTCGCACTTAATCATCATAATTTCATAAGTTTCACGAGTGGTTTGAGATTCGTTTAGTGCTTGAATTGTTCCATTTAGAAACGCTTCGATTTGGGCGAGAGGGTCTTCGTTGTTCTCTAGCTGTAAATTATCGTCCATGCGATCAATCAGAGGCAGGAAGACTTGCTCTCGCATCACGCTAAAAAGTTCTGTCTTGTTTGAAAAGTGCCAGTAAACAGCGCCGCGGGTTACACCTGCAGCAGCAGCAATTTGTTCCATGCTTGTTCTGCTCACGCCGCGCTCCAAAAACACCTGTCGTGCTGCATCGATAATGCGCTGTCTGGTAAGCTCGGCGTTTTCTTTGGTTTGGCGAACCATGGTGATTAATCCTTTGTAATCCTAAGGTTTTTCTTGAATTAAATTCATTTACATACAGAATTGTTTGTATATAATATACATTCATATTTGTATGTAAGCAAGACTCATTGCATACATTCCTTTAAAAGACATGAGGTTAGTAATGACAGCTCCAATTAATTGCCATTTCAATTCCAAGCAAGTTTTAGGTTGTGGTCTTGAAAAAAAA
This sequence comes from Pseudomonadota bacterium, assembly GCA_041175265.1. GTDB lineage: Bacteria > Pseudomonadota > Gammaproteobacteria > Burkholderiales > Methylophilaceae > Methylopumilus_A. The sequence goes on from JBEDFH010000063.1 coordinate 2,722, forward strand.
TCGTCTAAATCAAAAGTGAGCGTTTTGACTATTTTGATTCTGGGCTTAGTCTTAGTGGGCTGTGGCAAAAAAGAGCAAGGTTCGATGCCTCCATCTGGCATGGTGATGCCTGTTGGAGTTGTAACTGTTCAATCAACTTCTGTGCCGATTAGTGCTGAGGCAGTTGCTCAGACAGAAGGTGCTAAAGAAGTGGAAATTCGTCCACGTGTTGGCGGTATATTACTTAAACGAAACTATTCGGAAGGTGCGCCTGTAAAAGAGGGGCAATCAATGTTTTTGATTGATCCTGTGCCATATCAGATTGCACTTCAACAAGCGCGAGCAACACTTGCTGCTCAGCAAGCTCGATTTGAACAAACTTCGCGGGAGGAAAAGCGCCTTCAAGTCTTATTGGCAACCCAGTCTATCAGTCAGCGTGAGTATGATAATGCGACTACGGATAAAGCGACTGCACAGGCCAATCTTCAACAGGCGCAAGCTAATGTCCGCGAAGCAGAACTTAACCTTTCTTACACAAATGTGACTTCACCATTAAGTGGCATATCAGGACGCTTTCAATTTTCAGAGGGCGCTTTGGTTTCTGCCAACACTAGTATGTTGACGACCGTCATCCAAACTTCACCGATTTGGGTGAGATTTAGTTTTTCAGATAGTGAAATTGCGCTATTAGGGGGGCGTTTATCAGAATCAACGATTAAATCGGTGACGCTTACTTTACCTGATGGCACTCAGTATGCTGAAAAAGGGAAATTAAATTTCTCTGCGAGCCAAATTGATCCTAAGTTAGGTACACAGCAACTGCGTGCAACTTTTGAAAATAAAGACCATCGTTTATTGCCTGGTCAATTTGTTCGGGCTCGCGTATCTACTGGTGTTCGTGATGGAGTCTTTTTAGTGCCTCAAACGGCAGTACTCACCGGTGATCAAGGTAAGTTTGTATTTGTTGCAGAAAAAAATAAAGAAGGAAAAATTATTGCTGCAGTCCATCCGATTAAAGAGGGTGGATGGCAAGGTAATGACTGGATTGTTCTAAGCGGGTTAAAAGAAGGCGATCAAGTAATTGCTGATAATTTAATAAAAGTACGCCCGGGCGCACCAGTGAATCCTCATCCGTTCGGTACAGAGCTTTCATCACCTAATGCTGCACCCGCTAAATAATCTAAGGATATCGTGATGACGAGGTTTTTTATTACACGGCCGATTTTTGCTTCGGTGCTGTCTATTATTATCGTATTGTCTGGATTAGCTGCTGCATTTAAGTTGCCAATTGCACAGTACCCGCAAATTGCACCCCCAACAGTCACAATTACAGCGGTTTATCCTGGAGCAAGCGCCGATACACTTTCTAAGACGGTTGCTGCACCTATTGAAGAGCAATTGAGTGGTGTTGATAACCTGCTTTATTTTAGTTCTAGTGCGGATTCTAGTGGCACTTTAGTTATTACAGCTACTTTCGAAGTAGGCACGAATGTTGATCAAGCGACTTTCAATGTAAGTAACCGTGTAAATATTGCTACGCCTCGTTTGCCTGATGAAGTTCGTCGTAATGGTTTGATTGTTCAGAAAAAATCAAACGATATTTTATTGGTCGTGATGTTGACCTCTAAAGACAAGAATCATGATCGATTGTTTTTGAGTAATTACGCTACGCTTAATGTGATGGATGAGATTAAGCGTGTTAAAGGTGTGGGCGATGCTGTCATTTTTGGCGGTCAAGATTACTCCATGCGTGTTTGGTTACGTCCTGATCGCATGGCGCAGTTAGGTGTTACTACCAGTGACATTTCATCAGCAATTGGAGCACAAAACAATCAATACGCAGCTGGCAAAATAGGTGCTGAACCTGCACCATCTTCACAGCAGTTGGTCTATACCGTCACAGCAAAAGGCCGCTTAATAGATCCCACCCAATTTGCCAATATCATTATCAAAGCTGACGGTCCGAATGGCGTTTTGTATCTTAAAGATGTTGCTCGAATTGAATTGGGTGCACAAAACTATAATGTCGCTTCTGCACTGGATGGAACGCCTGGTGTTGCTATACCTATTTTCTTGCAAACTGGTGCAAATGCTCTAGATACAGCTAAAAATATCAAGCTCAAAATGAATGAGCTTAAAGAAACCTTTCCTAAAGGAATGGAATTTACAATTCCATATGACACGAGTGACTTTGTGAAAGCAACCATTAATGAAGTCTTTCATACATTTGGTGAAGCCTTGCTGCTTGTTGTGCTTGTGGTCTTTTTGTTTTTACAAAGCTGGCGTGCAACTTTAATTCCTATTATCGCAGTGCCTATTTCCTTGATTGGTACTTTCGCCGGCCTTTACTTGTTTGGCTT
>JBEDFH010000064.1:0-5199 GCA_041175265.1 Pseudomonadota bacterium
CAGTATTCATGTTGGCAAGTTTACTCTAGAAATTTAATCAAAGTCTATAGTTTTATGTCTTATATAAGATATATATTTTTATTGACATCGGATTTTGCCCTAGATAGAATCATTCTCACGTAATTGACCTTGCGTGAAAGACATTAACAAAACGCAAAGATGTCAATCCTATATAGATAAACCGAATCGAGAACTGAATGAACGATTTATTTCGACCCCGCAGATCCATGCTTTATGTGCCAGGATGCAACACGCGCTACATTAACAAAGCGCGCTCACTGATTGTCGACTCTGTCATTCTCGATTTGGGAAACCCAATCCTGATTGAAGCCAAAGAAGAAGCGCGTAAAAACGTTGTAGCCGCAGTAAAAGAAGGTGGTTTTGGCTCTCGCGAAGTCGTTGTACGTGTCAATGACATCGATTCACCTTGGGGTAAAGAAGATATATATGCAGTTGCAAATATTGGCGCTGATGCGATTTTATTTCCAAATATTGAAAGTCGCGAAGATGTATTAACGGTATTAGATATATTAAAAGATGCTGGCAATACAACTATTCCTATTATGGTAATGATAGAAAGCCCTCTTGCTGTTTTACACGCCGAAGAGATTGCAAGCGCATCCGATCGTATCGCATGTATGGTGATGGCAACTTCCGACTTGTTATCACACTTACGTGGACGCATTACTTTAGAACGCTTACCGTTACTCACAAGTCTTTCAATGGTACAACTTGCAGCCCGCGCATACGGACGCTCTATTGTAGACGGCATCAACACCAACCTAAAAGATATGCACTCTTTCGAATATGCTTGCCGTATGGGGCGTGATCTTGGCCTGGATGGAAAAACATTAGTTCACCCACTACAACTTGATTACTCGAATGATGCTTACACACCGAAACGTGCAGAAGTCGAGTTAGCTCAAGAAGTGATTACAGAATTAGCTGCCGCAAATGCGGCGGGGCGCGGCACAGTCGTCGTTGAAGGTAGGCTCATTGAAAGACATCAAGTTGAGGCAGCAAAACGCCTGCTAAGACTGAGTGAGATGATTCAGAAATTGGAGGCAGAGAGTGCATAAAATCAACGCTGCAAATAAAAGTCCACGCGGCAATTTTTTTGAAGACTTTAAAATTGGGCAAGTGTTTCAGCACGCCACGCCACGCACATTATCCGATGGCGATAGCGCACTTTATATCGCGCTAACAGGTGCTCGCCAAGTCCTGCATTCGGCGCAACCGGTTGCCCATGCAATGGGATACCAAAATCGTACGATTGATGACTTACTCGCATTTCATATCGCACTTGGTAAAACCGTTCCTGATATTTCAATTAATGCAATTGCCAATCTAGGTTATGCACAAGTGCAATTTGTAAGGCCGATTTATGCAGGCGATACCATTAGCGCAAAATCAACGGTTGTTGGTCTTAAACAAAACTCAGATGGAAAAAGCGGGATTGTGTATGTGCAATGTGAAGCGCTCAACCAAGATCACCAAGTCGTGATTTCGTGGATACGCTGGGTCATGGTTCGCAAAAGCAATCTAGATACGCCAGCGCCAGAGACTGTCATTCCAGATCTACCAAAAGTTGTCGATGCAAAACATTTAAATATTCCAACTAACGTGGAATACGATGGCTTTGACACAAGTATCACTGGCAGCAGTTTTGTTTGGGATGACTATGAAATTGGGGAAGTCATTAACCACCCTTCTGGGATGACTGTTGATGAAAGTGACCACACATTAGCGACTAAGCTTTATCAAAATCCAGCACGCCTACATTTCGACGCCTCAAAATCGACCTATGGCAAACGTCTAGTATTCGGCGGTCATGTCATGTCGGTATGCAGGGCGCTTTCTTACGAAGGCCTAGAAAATGCACTCTCAATCGCCGCGATTAACGGTGGAGCGCATTCCAATCCAACCTTTGGCGGCGACACTTTATACGCACACTCTGAAGTACTAGATCGCTGGGAAATTCCGGGCCGTACTGATGTCGGCGCTTTGCGTTTACGTTTAATTGGCGTCAAAGAAAAACCATTACGGTTCTTAACTGATGCGACGAGCACGATCAATGGCAAACAAAGTTACAACCCAAATGTAGTATTGGATTTGGACTACACCGTCCTAATGCCACGCAGATAAATCACACTAAAAATACGCAACTGAATATTGGAAAAAGGAAAAAATCTTGAACACTTTAGTCCACCCTAACGACGCACTTTTCAAAGGTGAAAAAGCCTTTCCAGTCATTCCTAGTTGTGAGCATTTTGCAGGTAGTGAAAAACTCATCTTAAAAGCACTACAAATTCAAGATGAATTAGGACCTATTTTCGATATTACTTGCGACTGTGAAGATGGTGCGGCGGCTGGTCAAGAACGTGAACACGCAGAAATGATTGTGCGCGTTCAACAATCTGAAGCCAATAAACACAAAATGGCAGGGGTGCGTATTCACGACTACACTCACCCGGCTTGGCGCCAAGATGTGGATATTTTTGTTGAAGGCATCGGCAATATCGTGGCTTACATTACGATTCCAAAATCAACCAACGCTGCACAAGTCAAAGAAATGATCACTTACATTCAAAACAAATGTAAGGAGCATGGTATCAAGCGCGAAATTCCAATTCATATCTTAATTGAAACACATGGCGCTCTACATGAAGTTTTCGAAATTGCTGCTTTGCCTTGGATTCAAGTTTTAGACTTTGGATTAATGGACTTTGTGAGCGGACATCATGGCGCAATTCCAGCGTCAGCAATGCGTAGTCCAGGGCAATTTGAGCATCGTTTACTCGCTCGCGCAAAATCAGAAGTCGTCGCAGCCGCTTTAATGAACGGCATTGTACCGGCACATAACGTATCGCTTGACCTCAAAAATACAGTAGCAACCAATAGCGATGCATCACGCGCTCGCCAAGAGTTTGGCTTCTTAAGAATGTGGAGTATTTACCCAACACAGATTCAAGCGATTGTTGATGCGATGAAACCTAATCTCGATGAAGTACAAGATGCTGCTGACATCTTAATTGCTGCACAAAAAGCCGAATGGGGACCAATTCAACATGCTGGCGAGTTACATGATAGAGCGACTTACCGCTACTACTGGGAAATCTTACAAAAAGCAAAAGTGAGCGGTATCAATATTCCTGCTGCCGCTGAACAAGCATTTTTCGCTTAAACATTAGGATCACAACATGAGCACTCATACTTCAGCCGGCGCAAGATTCCGTGCAGCACTTGCAGCAGAAAAACCACTCCAGATCATAGGCGCGATTAACGCTTACCATGCAAAACTTGCTGAGCAAGTTGGCTACAAAGCACTCTATTTATCAGGTGGCGGCGTTGCCGCCGGCTCTTTGGGCTTGCCTGACTTAGGCATCTCAACCATGGATGACGTCATGACCGATGTGCGTCGCATTACCGATGCGACTGACGTACCATTATTGGTGGATATCGATACAGGCTTTGGTGGCGCATTCAACATTGCCCGCACCGTAAAATCCATGATCAAAATGGGTGCAGCTGCTGTACATATTGAAGACCAAGTTCAAGCAAAACGTTGTGGCCATCGACCAAATAAAGCAGTTGTCAGCCAACAAGAAATGGTAGACAGAGTTAAGGCAGCAGTCGACGCCAAAACTGATCCTGATTTCGTCATCATGGCTCGCACTGATGCATTAGCTGTTGAAGGCTTACAGTCTGCGATAGACCGCGCTTGCGCTTGCGTTGAAGCTGGAGCCGACATGATTTTCCCTGAAGCCATGACAGAGCTCAGCATGTACAAACAATTCGCGAATGCCGTTAAGGTGCCAGTACTTGCCAATATTACTGAATTTGGCTCAACCCCATTATTTACCGTTGAAGAGTTAGCAACTGCAGATGTTGGTATGGTGCTTTATCCACTCTCCGCATTCCGGGCAATGAACCAAGCAGCGCTAAAAGTTTATGAAACCGTTCGCAAAGAAGGTACTCAGAAAAATGTCGTGCCGCTCATGCAAAGCCGCATGGAGCTTTACGATTATTTGGGTTATCACGCGTTTGAACAGAAACTCGATGAATTATATAAAAGTTAAGCGATAAAAATTCACACGTCGCTTTAATGATTTAAACAAAAGTTATATTAAAAATAACGATAGGAAACAGTCATGACAAACAATGCAAATCCAGCGCCTGCTGAACCAAAACGTAAAAAAGGCGTTGCCCTTTCGGGTGTCGTTGCAGGTATTTCAGCGGTATGTACCGTGGGCCACTCAGGCAATGATTTGCATTATCGCGGCTATGATATTTTAGAACTCGCTAAACACGCCACTTTTGAAGAAGTTGCGTATTTGCTCATTCACGGTGAGTTACCCAACAAAGCAACCTTAACTGCCTATCACGCTAAACTTAAAAAACTCCGTGATTTGCCAACCGCACTCAAAACAGTTTTAGAGCAAATCCCAGCAGACGCACATCCAATGGACGTGATGCGCACAGCATGCTCAATGCTCGGCACGCTTGAGCAAGAAGCTGAAGATCATAACATCAATGGTGCAAAAGATATTGCAGACCGCCTGATCGCTTGTTTTGGCTCTATTTTGCTTTATTGGTATCACTTTAGTCATAACAATAAACGTATTGATTGCGTGACAGATGACGACTCAATTGCCGCGCATTTCTTGCATTTATTGCATGGTAAAAAACCATCAGCTTTACACGAAGCCTGCATGAACACCTCTTTAGTGCTTTACGCAGAGCACGAATTTAATGCTTCGACATTCACAGCCCGCGTCATTGCAGGAACTTTAGCTGACATTTACTCAAGTATTAGCGGCGCTATTGGCGCACTTAGCGGCCCTAAACACGGTGGCGCGAATGAAGTGGCAATGGAAATTATTGCCCGTTACAAAACACCAGATGAAGCCGAAGCAGACATCATGCGTCGTATGGCTGCAAAAGAAATTGGCTGCAAAAGAAATTATTATTGGTTTCGGCCATCCGGTTTATACCATTTCAGACCCTCGCAACGTAGCCATTAAAGAAATCTCACGCAAGCTTTGCGAGGCTGGCAACAATATGAATTTATTTGACATTTCTGATCGCATCGAACAAACCATGTGGCGCGAAAAGAAAATGTTCCCGAACCTCGACTGGTACAGTGCGTCGAGTTATCACATGATGGGGGTTCCTACTGCCATGTTCACCCCCATCTTT
>JBEDFH010000065.1:0-4900 GCA_041175265.1 Pseudomonadota bacterium
CGACCTTTAGCTCCAGAAAAGCCTGATAAACCATCTGCAATGTTTTGCAATGAAACGTTTAAAGCAATCGCGGCAGCACTAGCAGCCAATGCATTTCTGACGTTATGCAAACCCGAAGCTGGTAATGTGAATTCAATCTCACCGCTAGGTGCTTTTAATTTAATATGACTAGTGGCGCCATTAAGCTGATAGCTTGCAGTAACATCAGCTGGCACTTCCAAACCAAATGTGATTTGTTGATGTTTACTTGCGAGTGATTTCCATAAATTAGAGTACACATCATCTGCATTAATAATGGCCGTTCCATCTATGTCCAATCCTTCGAAAATCTCACCCTTCGCTTGAGCTATTGCCTCAACCGAACCCAATTCACCAATGTGCGCCAAACCAGCGTTATTCACTAAAGCAACATTAGGTTTAGCAATATGGGTTAAGTAAGACAATTCACCACGATGATTCATCCCCATTTCAAGTACTACATAATGGTGATGAGAATCTGCTCTTAATAACGTTAAGGGCATACCGATGTCGTTATTTAAATTACCTTGCGTTGCTAATACTTTTGAGTCGTCACCAGCTGCTACTTTTAAAATTGCAGCCAACATTTCTTTAACAGTGGTCTTACCATTACTTCCGGTAATTGCAACCACAGGCACATTAATTCTTTTACGCCAATAAGCTGCTAAATCACCCAATGCCAAACGCGCATCTTTCACTTTTACCGCTGGCGCATTTTCATCATTCTCAATTAATGCAGCACCAGCCCCTTGCGCTAAACTTTTGGCCACATAATCATGACCATCAAAATTTTCACCCTTAAGAGCAACAAATAATTGACCTTTAGTAATCGCTCGGCTGTCCGTCCCAACAGAAGTAAACTCAACATCATTACCAATAACGATGCCATGTGTTGCAATTGCAGCTTCAGATAAACGCATCATGCAGCTATCTCCTCTAGCGCACTCTTCACGACATCCGCATCACTAAAAGGATATTTAACACCTGCAATTTCCTGGTAATTTTCGTGACCTTTTCCTGCCACCAAAACAACATCTCCAGCACGCGCTTGTTTAATTGAAAGAACGATTGCTTGTGCTCGATCTTCAATCACTTTTGCGTTAGATCCAGCACCTGAAACCACCGCCTCTATAATCAACGCTGGCGATTCATTTCTAGGATTATCAGAAGTAATCACAACATGATCAGCAAGATCTGAAGTTACTTTAGCCATAAGTGGGCGCTTACCTTGATCTCGATCACCACCGCATCCAAAGACGCAGGTCAGCTCACCTTTAGTTTGCGGACGTAATGATTTCAACACCTGCGCTAATGCGTCAGGCGTATGCGCATAATCAATCACAACCAATGGCATTTTTCCGCCGCCATATTGCTGCATACGACCCGCCACTGGTTTTACTTTTGAAACAGCATCGACCGCATCTTGCAAGCTCACATCTGAAACCAATAAAGTAGTTAACACAGCCAATAAATTGTATGCATTAAATTCACCCAACACTTCTGCAGTTAAATGAGCTAGACCAAAAGGTGTATTCACCTGCATGGTAATGCCTCGCTCAGTCATGCTTAAGTGCTCAGCATAAACATCCGCATTACTACTTAAACCATAGGTCATTACAGCCTTATTTTTAACTCTTAATTCCTCAGCAAGCTGCGCCCCAAATGCATCATCAATATTGAGCACAACATGCTTTAAATCTTTCCAGTCAAATAGCTTTTTCTTAGCGGCTGCGTAAGCTGCCATATCGCCGTGATAATCCAAATGATCGCGCGTCAAATTAGTGAATACTGCAACGTCAAATTGAACACCATTCACACGCCCTTGATCTAATCCATGAGAGGAAACTTCCATCGCCACTACGTTTGCTTGTTGCTGCACATAAGCAGCTAACATTTCATGCAACAGAATTGGATCTGGCGTGGTGTTAAGTGTTGCGCTTAGAGGCATATTTGCATCTAAAATGCCATTTCCTAAAGTACCAACCACCGCGACTTTCTTACTCAATTGACTAAAAGCTTGCGCCAACCAATGACTGCAAGTTGTTTTGCCATTAGTACCAGTAACACCGATCACCCAAAGTTTTTCTGATGGCAATCCATAAAACTCACTCGCGATTTCACCAATTTTGTGTTTTAAGTTTGCTATTCCTTGATTGGTAACCTTCAAAGATGGATCCCAAGCGAAATTTTGCTGCTCCCATAACACAACAGATGCGCCTTGTTTAACAGCTTGCTCGATGTAATCGCGACCATCTTTTGCCTCGCCAGGGTAGGCAACAAATACACTTCCAGCAGAAACCTGACGACTATCTGCTGTCAGCTTAGTTAGAGGCAATCCAGAAGTTAATACTGAAGGCAAGGTCATGCAGCCTCCTTAACTTCGATCGCATTTGGCGACGGCAAAATAATATTGTCATTAGGTGCATCCTGAGGCACACCCATCATGCGAAGCGTCGCCCCCATGACAGCGCTAAATACTGGCGCAGCAACAGCACCACCGTAATATTGACCAGCACTCGGCTCATCAATCATGACAGCAACGATATATTTAGGATTTGAAGCTGGCGCCATTCCAACAAATGAAGCAATGTACTTATCTTGATAACCCCCAACACCAGGCTTATGTGCAGTTCCCGTTTTACCGGCAACGCGATAACCCATGACTTGAGCTTTCATTGCAGTTCCACCAGGTTGCACAACCAACTCCAGCATCGCACGAACGCTCTTAGCTGTTGCGGCAGAAAATATCTGTTGTCCGACAGGCATGTCTTTGGACTTAATCAGCGTCACTGGTAATAACTCACCATCATTAGCGAAGGTTGTATACGCTCGTGCAATCTGCAATAAAGTCACACTAATACCGTTACCGTAAGACATTGTTGCCTGCTCAATTGGTCGCCAATCTTTATAATTGCGCAAGCGCCCCGAAACCTCTCCAGGAAATTCAACGCCTGTTTTTGTTCCAAAACCCAGCTGATTCAACATACCCCACATATATTGTGGCTCTAATGACAATGCAATTTTTGATGCGCCAACATTTGAGGATTTTTGGATAATCTGAGCAACGGATAAAACGCCATAATTTTCATGATCATGAATCGTTGCCGGACCAATTTTGTAAGTACCTGGCGCAGTATTAAGTTGGGTTTCAGCTGTGTACTTACCAGACTCCAAGCCAAATGCAATTGTCATTGGCTTCATCGTTGAGCCAGGCTCATACGTATCAGTAATCGCACGATTACGAGATTTTCCACCAATGTTATTTGGATTATTTGGGTTATAGGTTGGCAAATTGACCATCGCTAGAATCTCACCAGTCTTTGCATCTAGAACTACAGCTGCTCCAGCAGCAGCCTTATGCATCTCAACGGCTTTAGCCAATTCTCGATAAGCCAAATACTGAATTTTTCTATCGATTGCCAATACCAACTTATGCCCATCTTGCGGCATTTTGACTGCTTCCAAATCTTCTACAATATGCCCTTGTCTATCTTTGATAACGTGACGACTTCCAGCCTTACCTGATAGCCAGTCCTGATATTTAAGCTCTAAACCCTCCTGGCCTTTTTCATCCAAGCCAGTAAACCCCACCAAATGGGCAGTCACCTCACCCGCTGGATAATAGCGACGGTATTCTCGTTGCATGTATACCCCAGGTATACGCAAGCCCATGACTTGATTAGCTAACTCAGGTGAGATCCGACGCTTCAAATAAACAAATTCACGGTTGTGATTTTCAAGCTTCTTAGCAATCTCATCCTGCTTAAGATTAAGCAAGTGCGCTAATTTTTCTAATTGAGCAGGTGTTGTTGTGGCATCGACTGGATTGGCCCAGATGGACTCAACCGGGGTACTCATCGCAAGCGGCTCTCCACTACGATCAGTAATCGTGCCCCGATGCGCATACAAGGTTAGTGAACGTGTATAACGTGCATCACCCTGCTTTTGATAAAAAGCCTTATTCAGGCTTTGCAAATAAATAGCACGTCCAACCAATGCACCCAAACCAGCCATCACCAACACTAATAATAAGCGTCGGCGCCAGACTGGTAACTTAATGGTGTGTTGGACAAATGCCATATTTATTGTTTATCCGGAAATACAATTTGTATGTGTTTGGTATCTGGCACATGCATATGCAATAAATCACTTGCCACCTGCTCCAAACGACTATGCATCGCCCAAGTACTTTGCTCTAACTGCAACTGACTCCATTCAGTTTCATATTGTTTTGCTGCATCTTGCTGTTGCTGCAATTCAAAATATAATTTGCGCGCTTTGTGCTGAGAGGTCACTAAACCCAAAGCACTAAAAATCAGCACAAAAAATAAAATAAAATTCAATCTCGTCATTGCAAATTTCTACCTAAAAACTTCTTTTAAATTACAAAGCAACATGCGTGCGCTCAGCTACTCTCAACACTGCACTTCTAGACCGCGGATTACGCTTTACTTCCTCAGCGCTAGGCTTCATAGCCTTCCCCACCATCTTCATTCTTGGCTGAGGCAAATCCTTAGCCATCACAGGGAAGTTGGCTGGCAAATCATCCCTATCCTGCTCTCCACGTACAAACTGCTTCACAATCCGATCTTCCAGTGAGTGAAAACTAATCACTGACAAACGACCTTCAGGTACCAACAATGCTAAGCACTGCGGTAATACTAGCGACAATTCCTCAAGCTCTTGATTGAGGTAAATCCGTAAAGCTTGAAAGGTACGCGTCGCGGGATCTTGGCCAGGCTCGATTTTCGGGACCGCATCTGCCACGATCTTGGCAAGATGCTTGGTAGTGGTGACGGCATTCCCCCCTGCGCGCTCCGCAATAAGCGCCCTTGCAATCTGTTTAGCAAACCGTTCTTCACCATATTCTTTAATGACCTTT
>JBEDFH010000066.1:0-4893 GCA_041175265.1 Pseudomonadota bacterium
TTTAATTTGGCTGGGATATTAGGCGCATCATTCGCACCGTTTATTGCTACTTGGTTAGCAGGGCGTTATGGACTAAGTTATGTTGGACTATACCTATCGGGTGCTGCCTTATTGACCTTGATTGCACTGCTAAAAGTGCAAGAGTAATCGCTTATTGCCCGCCGTATCTGGAGCCTGGGCCAAAGAACTCTCTTATTAAAAAGTCCTCTAGTCCCGCGTTGTCCTGCATCCTTGCTGAAAGTATTACAACGCGGCCTAGCATTGGGGATTCCCAATTAAAGTCACCACTGTATTCTCGACGAATAATCGCAATCATTTTCTTAACGATTGCCCGTTGGATACTTTCATTTGGCCCGGCTTGAACATCAATCAGTTCTAAGCGCGCGTTATTAATATTATTTTTCCAGCCTCTGAAAGTGAACTGGGCTGAGTGCAATTGAATTTCTTTGATCTGAAAAATCCCGTTTGTTCCTTCTTGCGCTAGGTTTCTTTTGATAACGGCTTCTCTGGCATCCTCTTGAGAATTACCTTTTTCTCTGGCAATCGCTGCCGCATTTTCTCTTGAAGCATGGATCTCTTCTGATTGTCGCCGCTGCCTATTCGCATTCACTAAAGACATCATATCTACAGGCTGACTTGGCGTTGCGGCAGCTTCTGGTGGCTTTGCAGGCAAAGGAATCGTATCGCTAGAAGCTTGATTGCTTTTTGCGGTCATGACTTTAGGCGCTTCTGGTTTTGCTTGTTTTTTTGGTGGTTTTACTTTTGGAGCTGGTGGCGGCGGTGGCGCTACTGGCTCAGGTTTAGGTTGTGGTCGAGCTAAAGAAACCGTAATGGTTTGAGGCTTAATGGCTGATGATGGTTGTTTAATCAGCTCCGGTAATACAAAAAATATCGCAATCGCATGAAAGAGCACAGATACAACAATGGCAATTGTTGTATTGCGGCTTAACCGTATACTGAAATGTCTATCGCCTTTGGGAGGCAATTGCAATATGCCGTCAGCAGAGTAAGCCTGTAGGAGAGATAGCTTTTCTGCTTTACTTTTCCATGGACGCCAAATGTTCAAGCGTTATTCCTACTAATAGCGCTTAAAGGTTTTCAAATTGGGCTAGCGTGCGATTCACTGCAAAGTAAGAACCTAGCCAACCTAAAGCAGTCGCGCTTGCTAGAAGTGCTAAGATGCTCAAGCCGTTTGGCAAGTGCAGTCTGAAGTTGCTCGCATACAAATCAGCGATTTCGGCGACGGAAAAGTTGAATAACAGCGTAACTAAAGCCAGGATGAGTAATGCTGCTAAGCCCCCACCGAAACCGTATAAAACGCCAGCATATAAAAATGGTCGACGAATGAATGGATTGGTTGCGCCAATCAGCTTGCTGACTTCGATCTCTTCACGTTGCGTCATAATTTGTAACCGTATTGTGTTTCCAATCACTGTAATTAAAGCAAAGCCTAGCAACACCACTAAAACAAAGACTGCTTTTTTACCTAATTTTAAAATCGTATCTAGGCGTTTTACCCAGTTAGCATCAACTTGCGCCAATTCTACGCCATTCCATTTCTGCATTTCTTCTTGCAAGTGAGCTATGTTCTCAGGACTGACGTTTTTTGGGGTGATATAAAAAGCATCAGGTAATGGATTCTTATCAAGGCTTGCTGCTGCATCGGCAGTGTTTTTGTCCTGCTGCATTTTTGACCATGCATCGTCTTTGCTAACAAATTCAAAGCTGGCGATATCAGCATGTTTTTTTAGTTGTGATTCAATTTCTGTTTTATTAGACGCGTCTAGTTTAAGAAATAAGCTAATTTGTGGTTTGCTCTCAACGCCAGCTGATAGGCGACTTAAGTTGTCGACCACTGTGTACAAAATTGCTGGTAAACATAGCGTTACACCAATCACACAAAACATCAGTAAGGTAGCCATTAAATTATTTCGCATACGGCCAATGACTAGTTTCAATGGCTGTTGGTGTTGTATAAGCCATAAGCTCATAGGAGTTCTCCATGCTGTAAATGCAGTACTTTTATAGAGGATGCGATTTCAGGCGGCAGGTGTTTAGGAACTTCGTGGCTGGCAATGATTACCGTCACACCGACTTGTTGGAATGCGTAAAGAAATTCCAAAATTTCGGCTGCGTAATTTTCGTCTAAGTTGCCAGTTGGTTCATCTGCGATTAAGAAAGCAGGGCGACTAACCACCGCCCGTGCAATCGCTAAGCGTTGCTGTTCGCCACCAGATAAAGTTATTGGCATCGCCTTTTCTTTATCAAGCAAACCTACTTTATCTAAAGCTGCGCGTACACGTTTAGCAGCATCTTCACCAATGATGCCATTGATGTTTAAAGGCAATACAACGTTTTCATAACAATTGCGATCGTAAAGTAGCTTGTGGTCTTGGAAGATTAAACCGAATTGACGACGCAAATAAGGGATCGCTGCCGCTTTTAGCTGGCTGACATTTTGATTGTTAATGAGTACCGTACCTGATGTTGGTCGTTCTAGGCCTGCAATCAGTTTGAGTAAGGTGCTTTTACCCGCGCCTGATGCGCCGGTGACAAACACTAAGTCACCTTGTTCAATTTCAAAGCTGATGCGTTTGATGGTTTCATAATTGCCAGGATAGCGTTTGCTGACTTGGTCGAATTTAATCATTCAAATAATGCCTCTACAAATTCGCTTGCTTTAAATGGGCGCAAATCATCGATAGATTCGCCCACACCGATAAATCGAATAGGGATGGGGCGTGTTTGAGCAATTGCTGCGATGACGCCACCTTTTGCTGTACCGTCTAGTTTGCTTAAGACAAGACCAGTCACACCTAGTGCATCGTCAAAAGCCTTGACTTGCATCACAGCGTTTTGCCCAGTGTTTGCATCTAGGACCAATAAAATTTCGTGTGGTGCACCAGGAATGGCTTTATCAATCACACGCTGTACTTTACGAATTTCTTCCATCAAATTAAGTTGCGTTGGTAAGCGGCCAGCTGTGTCTGCTAGCACGATATCAATCCCTTTGGCTTTAGCCGAATTCACCGCATCAAAAATCACTGCTGCAGGATCTCCGCCCTCGCTAGCAACAACATGCACGTTATTACGCTCGCCCCAAGCTTGTAATTGTTCGCGCGCAGCGGCTCTAAAAGTATCGCCTGCAGCGATGAGTACAGACTTTCCTTCAGATTGGAATAAATGCGTGAGTTTACCTATCGTTGTTGTTTTACCTGCACCATTTACACCAGCAAGCATAATAATGTAAGGCTGTTTTGTGTTGGTTTGCAGTGGCTGTTCTAAAGGCGCTAATAAAGACATCAACGCATCTTTGAGGGCACTTTTTAGTTGGCTAGTATCACTGAGCGCTTGACGTTGCACACGCCCTTTAATGTCTTCAAGCAATGCCTGTGTTGCTGCAACACCAACATCAGAAGTCAGTAATATGGTTTCAAGTTCTTCGTAAACATCATCATCAATTTTGCCGCCACCAAATAGACCAGCAAGTTGATTGCCTAATTGACTGCGTGTACGAGATAGCCCTTGCTTTAAGCGTTCAGTCCAAGAGACTGGCGCCGCTTTTTCAGGGGCTTCTGTTGCAGTTGGTGTTTTGTCTTTTTTGAAAAAATCGAACATGAATTTGAGACTAAATGAGTTGTTGCTATTTTAGTCTCAAACCCTTTTCAGTGCTACGATTGATATCTTTATTAGATTAAGTTTTTAATTTGCATTTTCCAAAAACACTCTTACATTCCGAGGGTACACAAATACTTTTTCACCCTCTGATAAATCTAATTCACGGAAACGTTCTTGCGTGAGTTCGGCTTCAATGGTGTCTGGTTGGTTAGCTTGTTGCAATTCAAGTCTTACTAAAGGGCCAATCGCATGAATGTAATTAACAGTTGCTTCAAACGCAGGTGTTTTTGCCCTCTTTTTCTTTTCAATTTCTAGGTCATGTGGGCGAATATAAGCGAGTGCCGGACTATCTTTGATATCTTTATGCGCTTCAATTTTTACACTAATGTCAGCGATGCTTACTTCACCTTTGTTAACTTGGCTAGTAAATTGATTTACATTGCCCAAGAAGTTGTAAACATAAGGCGTTGCTGGATTATCGTAAACTTCCTGAGGCGTGCCGATTTGTTCTACTTGGCCTTTGTTCATCACCACAATACGATCAGCGACTTCTAAAGCCTCTTCTTGGTCATGTGTCACAAATACGCTGGTGAAATGAAGTTCATCATGTAAGCGGCGCAGCCAGCGACGTAACTCTTTGCGTACTTTTGCATCAAGCGCGCCAAAAGGTTCATCTAGTAATAGCACTTTAGGCTCAACGGCAAGTGCGCGTGCTAACGCAATACGTTGACGTTGGCCGCCAGACAATTGAGGTGGATAGCGATCTGCTAACCAATCAAGTTGAACAAGTTCTAGTAGCTCATGCACACGGCGTTTAATTTCAGCATCACTCGGGCGTGTTTCTTTTGGTCGCACGCGTAAACCAAATGCTACGTTTTCAAATACCGTCATATGACGGAATAGCGCGTAATGTTGGAAGACAAAGCCGACTTGGCGTTCACGCACATCACGCTCAGTGGTGTCTTTGCCGTGGAAATGAATGCTGCCCGCATCAGGCGATTCAAGACCAGCGATGATGCGTAGCAATGTTGTCTTGCCGCAACCTGAAGGTCCGAGTAAGGCGACTAATTCGCCACTTGGCACATCAAGGCTGACGTCATTCAATGCGCTGAATTGACCGAAGTTCTTTTTAATATTGCGGATTTCGATGCTCATGTTTTTTACCTTTGATTAATTTTGTTCGATGCTACGGGCGCTTCTTGCAGCTTGCCATTCAACGATTGATTTGAGTATTAATGTCACTAAGGCCAATAGCGCCAACAGTGATGCAACAGC
>JBEDFH010000067.1:0-4817 GCA_041175265.1 Pseudomonadota bacterium
CTTCTTTATGTTCCCCTAAAATAATTAATCCTTTTACGCTAGCTCCTGGCTGCCAGCCATTTTGGTCGTAAACATCAACGATTACATCGACAGCGCGACTAGTTTCGCTGATTAGTGGTTTTAGTTCATTAATCGTACTTATTACTTCTGTATTTGATGTTGGCGTACTAAGACGAACTTTAATGCCAGCATGTAATTTTGCGGCAATACTTTCAGGTAAAGGTAAATGTGCACGTAAACGTTGCTTGCTGATAATTTGTAAAAGCGGGTCGCCTATTTTGACGTAATCACCAGTTGAAACGATTTGTTTTTGTACGACGCCGTCAATTGGCGATATGAGTTTAGTTTTTGCTCGGTTATGGTCAATAATGGCAATTCGCGCTTTTGCACCATCGAGTTGTTCTTGCAGAGCTGCATGTTGAGTCGTGACATCTTCAAGTGCATTTTGTGAGATGAACTTCTTTGTGACTAATATTTGATTGCGCTCAACGATACGGCCTTGATTTGCAACAAGTGCTTCTAAACGTGCAACCTCTGATTGTGCTTCATTGCGTTGTAGGTTGTAATCCGTCGCATCAATTAAAACGAGTGGGTCACCTTTTTTTACCACATTCCCTGGATGTGCGAAAACTTTCAATACGCGACCTGCCGCTTCCGCGCCAACCGTGGGGTCAATAAGCCCCTCTAATGTGCCTATTGCCTCTTCTCGTAGCTCGAGCGACTTTGATTCAGCTGTAGTGACACTGATGAGTGAGCCTTGAGGTTTTTTCTCTTCTTTATTATCACTTTTATTTCCGCATGAAACTAAGCTCAGTAATGCGATGATGATAGCAGTCGTGCTAATAGTTGTACTCGGTTTTAACATTGGTATTACTTTCGTTTTTATAATTGCTAACTTTTGCCTTAAGTATAACGACAGTCTCAGATTAAATCTTGATTAAGCATCTATTTCACTCCAATTAAAATAAGGCCCTGGATCGGTTTTTCTTCCAGGCGCGATATCAGAGTGTCCAACAATCGCTTGAATTGAATAAGCCGTTTTTAATGATGCGATCAATAATTTGAGCGTGGCGTATTGATTAGGTTCAAAGGCTTCAAAGTCACTCCCTTCCAGCTCGATTCCAATCGAAAAATCATTGCAGCGCTCTTTGCCGTTCCAATTTGATACACCTGCATGCCAAGCACGTTTAGTACATGGTACAAACTGAATTAAATGTCCGTCACGTCGAATAAGAAAATGCGAAGATACTCTGAGATTTGCAATTCCAGCGTAATAAGGATGTTCATTGGCGTTGAGTTGATTGGTGAACAAATCAATGATGCTATTGCTACTGTATTCGCCTGGCGGTAGGCTAATGTTATGGATAACAATTAAGTTTATATCATCGCTTTCTCGCAAGTCGTAGTTAGGAGATTCGATGAATTGCGCTTGAGGGCATATGCCATCTTGATTAATTTTAAGATTCTGCATGCTTAATAATGGCTTATCCGATAAAATTCATAGGTCAATTTTAAAAGGTATTAGAAATGATATTTGTTGAACTGTTTCTCATGTTAATCGTTATTCTAATTGCAGCTGAGGTGTTTACCAATGCACTTGAGCATTTAGGTGAAAAACTTGGCATTTCCGAAGGCGTTACTGGCTCACTTTTTGCGGCTGTTGGTACAGCATTGCCTGAAACTTCGGTGCCTTTACTTGCGCTCTTGGCTGGTACATCTGATGCTGCGGTTAACGAGGAAATCGGCGTTGGTGCAATTTTAGGTGCTCCTTTGATGCTGGCAACGTTATCAATCTCATTACTCGCTTTCGCAGTACTTAAAAAACGTACGGCGAGCGGACATTTTCATCCTGAACGAACAGGATTAAAGCGCGATTTAGATTTCTTTATTGCTGCTTTTGCTTTTGCGACGATTGCTTTGTTTGTTCCACATGAAGTTAGAGAAGTGCGTTATGCGATTGGTTTCGTAATGGTGATGATCTATTTCATTTACATTATGTTGACGTTAAGTGCATCTAAAGCACTAGTTTCTGAAGGGCATGCAACTGAAGCTGAGCATCCGATGATGCTGTGTCGTTTGGGTTTACCAAATAATATGCTCATAGTCGGTATTCAGTTGTTGATAGGTTTAGGTTTATTAATCGGGGGTGCTAAAGGATTCATTTCTGGCATTGAGGAAGCAGCTCATATATTGGGGGTTTCAGCTTTGTTACTCTCATTGTTAATTATTCCGATTGCAACGGAGCTACCTGAAAAAGTAAATAGTATTTTATGGGTTCGCCGAGGCAAAGACACCTTGGCTTTTGGCAATATCACTGGGGCCTTGGTATTTCAGGGCACCTTGTTGCCAGCCATTGGTATCATGCTGACGCCATGGACCCCACGTATTGAAGTGTTGGCTGGTGTAGTCATTACTTTATTGGGCGTGATTTGGTTACGTGTAATGATTGCCCGCGGCCAGCTGCGCGTGTGGCACGTTTGGCTAAACGGCTTTTTGTACCTTGTGTATTTGAGTATCGTATTACGTTAGATATCTAATCGATCTAAGGCTTTGATATCTTGCTGTGAGCCACGCAGCAATAATGTTTGCCTTTAACCAAAAAGCTGTCGCTGATTGGGTGATGTACCCCACATTCAGCACAGCGTACCATGTCCTCTAGGGATGTATTTTTCTGGTTTGGTTTATCTAGGTTGGTACGATAACTTTTAAGAATTCTAAGTATCAACCAAACACTCAGTGCAAGAAGTAGAATTTTTATCATGGCTTATTCTTAAGCAAAATAGATGTTCATTATAGCGATTGATTCTATTTGGGTTAATTGTCTTTGTTTTATTAAAAAAGATGGGCGCGCCAACCATGGCAACTCGACAAGAACTATCGGATTTTTTAGCTGGTGTTGAACGTCGTGCTTTTAAGCAAACAACTTATGCTGTGCGAGACGATCATGCTGCTTTAGATATCGTCCAAGATTCGATGTTAAAGCTTGCTGAGAAGTATGGAACTAAGCCCGCTGATGAGTTCCCAATGCTATTCCAGCGTATTTTGCAAAATACCATAAGAGATTATTGGCGCAGGCAAAAAGTACGTAATCTTTGGACGACTTTACTGTCCTCATTTAGTGTGGTGGGTGATGATGGTGAAGAGTCTGATCCATTAGAAATCCTTACATCCAGCCATCACAATGCTAATGATGAACCTGAGGTTCAGTTAGATAGAAGCCAAACAATTGCGTTGATTGAAATGTCTTTGCAAAAACTACCCTCACGTCAACGAGAAGCTTTTGTTATGCGTTATTGGGAAGATATGGATGTCGCTGAAACGGCAAAAGCAATGGGATGCTCGCAAGGTAGCGTAAAAACTCATTGTTCAAGGGCTGTTAAGTCGCTTGCGGTGATGTTGTCAGAACATGGAATTACTAAAGACATTTTGAATGTGAAAGGAGGTTGAGATAAAAATGCGTGATGAACAGATAGCAAAAGAAATTATTCAATTATTAGATGAACATTCTGAGCATTTAAATGCAACAGTACTTTCTAAATTAAGCAATGCACGGCAACACGCTTTGAATGCGATACCTGAGGCTTACGATGCAAATCAACAAGGCGCCTTAAGATTGTTTGGAGCATATTTCAATCAGCATCGATTAATGATGACGATGCTGATAATAACCATCATATTAATGGCTAGCATCTTAATTCAGGGCTTTAATAGCGATTTAGGCGATGCAGATTTACTTGGTTCAGATTTACCACCAGAGGCTTACATTGATGGAGATTTTGACTCGTGGCTTTCACAAGATCCGCAGTAATTTTTTTATTGGTAGTGCGCACCATGTCTTTGGTAAGCATTTCTCATGCTGAAGAGGGCATTTCGCCACCTTGGGCATCTTTAACTGAGTATGAACATAAAGTGCTTGCCCCTTTGGCTGATGACTGGGATAGCATGCGTCCTTGGCAGCGTGAGCGTATGTTGGAAATCGCTAGAGATTATCCGAAAATGACACCTGAGCGCCAAGAGCGAGTTCAAAAGCGTTTGTCTGATTGGACAAGAATGACGCCTTTTGAACGTGAAAATGCCAGAAAAAGATATCAGCAATTTAAATCTCTTCCACCAGAAAAAAGAGAAGAACTGCGTAGGAAGTGGCATGAATTAAAAGCCGCTCCAGAAGATTCTAATTAACCCATCTACCAATTCATTATGACTAATATTTCTCAGTCGGGATCCCCGTCATTTTTTAAGCGTGCAGCAGCAGCCATTTATGAGCTTTTGCTCTTAATGGCAGTATTCTCGATAGTCACTTTTTTATTTATATTGATCTTTGGCGATGCTACAGAAGGCTCAATTCATCTGGCGTTACAACTGACTTTATGGTTGGTGGGAGGTATGTATTTCGTATTTTCGTGGATAAAAACAGGTCAGACTCTAGCAATGAAAACTTGGCGTATTAAGCTTGAATCTATGAATGGTGAATTATTGAGCGTGAATCGAGCTATATTAAGATATTTCTTAGCGACCGCAGGGTTAATGTTTTTTGGAGCAGGTTTCCTTTGGGCGCTATTTGATCGTGAAGGTTTGTATTTGCATGATCGTTTGATAGGCTCGCAATTGCGTCTTATTGCTAAGGATTAAGTCTTATTTCGATTCAACCCAGACTAGCATGCAGATGCCTCCTATCAGGAATAGGAAAGTCGGCATCATTGCACTGGTAAATGCAGACCAATCGTTAAGCAGACCTAAATGAACAAAGACACGGTTCATGACTTGGTAGAGTATCCCTAGAATAATCCCAGCAAAAATCTTTGCGCCCACCCCACCAG
>JBEDFH010000068.1:0-4842 GCA_041175265.1 Pseudomonadota bacterium
TTCGATGATTTGCGTGCTTTGGATCAGTCTGGGGGCTTGGATCCTTTGTTAGCTCAAGCATAAAAATTGCGATTCTAAGCAATTACTAGCATCATCAGTTAAAATAGCGTTTTTGTTTTATCCAATAACCTCTCATTATTAAATTTTAGGATTAGTTATGGCAACGAGTGCAGCAGACCAAACAGCAGAAACCCAAGCAGAAGGCCAAATGCCACAACCTGGTTTCGGCATTGAAAAATTGTATGTGAAAGATTTGTCATTAGAGATTCCTAATGCACCACAAATTTTTACTGAGCGTGAAGTGCCTCAAGTAGGCATCGAGATCAGTAATTCAGCGAGTAAGTTAGATGAAGGCGTTTATGAGGTCGTATTGACGATTACTGTGACCTCTAAGCTAGCAGACAAAACAGTATTTTTGATTGAAGTTGCTCAAGCAGGTATTTTCCAAGTGCACAATGTGCCAGAAGATAACTTAGAAATTATTTTCAGCATCACATGCCCGAATATTCTATTCCCGTATGCACGTGAAGTTGTTTCTGATTTGTCAGTACGTGCTGGCTTCCCATCAGTGGTATTAAGCCCAATTAACTTTGAAGCTTTGTATGCGCAACAAAAGCAACAACAAGCGCAAGCTGAAGCTGATAAAACAACACACTAATTTTTGAGTGTTGGTGTTAAATGCAAAATTCAAAAGCGAGGCTAGCGATAGTCTCGCTTTTTGATTTATGGATAAGCAACTAAAGGATTATTGATGAAAATTGCTGTGTTAGGTGCTGGCGCATGGGGAACCGCTCTGGCTATGCATATCAGTCATAAGCACGATGTTTGTTTATGGGCGCGCAAAACTTCGCATGTCGATGGCATGCGTAAAGTACGTTCCAATCCATTATATCTAGGTGACTTTAAGTTTAATGATCGTTTAAGTGTTGAGTCAGATTTGGCACTTGCGTTGCAAGACGCTGACTTTATTTTGTCAGTGGTGCCAACATCTGGGTTCCGCGCAATCTTGCAAGATATTAAAAAGCTTGGCATTAACGTACCAGTGATTTGGGCAAATAAAGGTCTTGAGCCTGTGAGTGCAAAACTTCCCCATGAGGTTGCATTTGAAGAGCTAGGCGATGCACAGGCTTGGGGTGCATTATCCGGCCCTAGTTTTGCGGCGGAGTTGGTTCGCGGTTTGCCTACTGCGGTGACTTTAGCTGCTAATCATCCTGAGTTTGCACAAATGGCAGGCGCGGCACTTCATGGGGGTAGTTTGCGTGTTTATACCAGTACTGACGTCGCAGGTGTCGCCGTAGGTGGTGCACTAAAAAATGTCATGGCGATTGCTGCAGGGATTTCAGATGGGATGCAGTTTGGTAATAACGCGCGTGCAGCTTTAATCACCCGTGGCTTGGCTGAGATGACACGTTTTGGCGTCGCACTTGGCGGTCAGAAAGATACTTTTATGGGGTTGGCTGGTGCAGGGGATTTAATCCTAACGTGTACGGGTCAATATTCACGTAACCGTGAAGTAGGTTTGCAGCTAGCAAGTGGCAAACCTTTAGCGGAAATTTTAGAGACTTTGGGCCATGTGGCTGAAGGTGTCTATACAGCTCGTGAAGTGGTGAAGCGTGCGCAAGATTTGGGTGTGGATATGCCGATTACGCATGAAGTTGATCAAGTGTTATCTCATGGTAAGTCACCGCGCGATGCGGTAATGGATTTGCTAGGCCGAGAGCAGAAAGAAGAGTCGTTTTAGTGTCGATTGAGGCACTAAGCGCCGCCTTTAAACCCAATTTGCCGCCAAGCTTCATAAAGTAAGACTGCAGCTGAGTTCGATAAATTCAAACTGCGGCTATCAGGCAGCATTGGCAACCTGAGTCGATGTCCTGCTGAAAATTCATTACGAATTTCTTCTGGTAATCCGCGTGTTTCTGGGCCAAATACAAAAACATCCCCTGCTTTAAATGTCACTTCGCTGTGTGTGGTGCTACCTTTTGTGGTGATTGCGAACATACGTTTTCCGGCAAGAGCTGCTTTGCAGTTATCCCAATTATCGTGGACTTTGAGTGTGGCAAATTCGTGATAATCCAATCCCGCGCGTTTAAGTTGTTTGTCTTCTAATGCAAACCCTAATGGCTTTACTAAGTGTAATTGCGCCCCGGTATTGGCGCACAAGCGAATAATGTTGCCTGTATTGGGTGGAATTTCTGGTTCAAATAAAACAATATCAAACATGATTATTTAGGGAGCGTCCTTGCAATAAGCCAACATTCTACATGAGCTGCGCCTTTTGCTTTCACTGCTTTTGCTAATGCGTTCAAACTTGCACCCGTCGTCATTACATCATCAACCAGTATGACATTCTGTCCGCTTAGATCTTCATTGCATATAAAAGCACCTTTCATATTCTTGACGCGATCTTTCATGGGTAGGCTGGCTTGTGGTGCTGAGAATTTAATTCTTTCACAAACGTGACGCACCGGGATTTCGAGTGGTTTGCTGATGAGGCGTGCAATTTCTAAGGATTGATTAAATCCACGTTCTTTGAGTCGTTGTGGATGAAGTGGCATTGGAATAATTAAGTCGAATTTTGATGCACTTTTGAAGCGAAGCATCAAACTGGCAAAGCTTTGGGCAATTGGAAGTGAATGTCTATATTTGTATTGTTGCAACATCACGTTGATTGGGAATTCGTAATTAAACAGGGCTTTTGTCGTATCAAAATCAGGACTGGCTGTAATACATGCGCCACATCGTTGGCCTTCGTAGCTATTTAGTCCGCATTGCGGGCAGGATGATGGCGAATGCCAAGGAAGGTCGTTGAGGCAGGCTTGACAGAGGCCCAAGTCATTATTGCTAGGTGCTTTGCATAGCAGGCAAGCTTGCGGAAATAGCGCACTTTTAAACAACTGATTAATTTTTGACCAAATGTTATTCAATTATTGCCCACGTGCTTAACAATGTATAATTTGCTTATTCTTAATAGCTAAAAGCAATCCGATATGACGAATGCAGCTTCAACAAATTCTGAGACTAAACCACATCTTTGTACCGCCAAGCAACAAATGCGGGCAGCGCAAGGATTTACTTTTTTCTCAATTCTTGCGGTACTGACTTTGCCTTTAATCATTCCTATGATTATTTGGGTGGCGGCATCTATTTTTATGTACGCCGCTGCGGCTTGTCACCCCAACCCTAAAGTCTGTGATTTTCTTAAATATTCTGGATATCGATTCTACGGGGTTTTTGGAATTTTAGTGGTTGTGCTTTGTTTCTTCGGACCTTTAATTGCAAAAGCGATTGGTGGCTGGATTATTCTAGGCTCTATTGCTTGGGGTTTAAGTGTTTTGATCGTGGTGCCTTTAGGCATACGCGATATATGGTTAGCGAGTAAATACAATTGGCAAGATATGACAGTGGAGCATGACGCATGAGTGAGTTAAATATTAGTATGGTCGAAGCAAGTTCAATTAAGCGTAATGTGCCACCAGTGGAAACTGAAAAGCGCTGGAGCGTTGCGCAAATTGTCGAGTTATTTGAATTGCCATTTAATGATTTGATGCATCGCGCACAAACAGTACATCGTGAGAATTTTGATCCTAATGGCGTACAAGTCAGCACGCTACTTTCGATTAAAACAGGTGGCTGTTCAGAGGATTGCGGATATTGCCCACAAGCGGCTCGATATCATACCGATGTTGAGAACGAGCCCTTGATGCCAATCGATGAAGTATTGGCGGCAGCGAGAGCTGCTAAAGAAAGTGGCGCAAGTCGTTTCTGTATGGGTGCTGCGTGGCGAAGCCCTAAACAAAAAGATTTAGAGCCTGTGCTTAAAATGATTTCAGAAGTGAAGGCGATGGGCCTACAAACTTGTGCAACTTTAGGCATGCTTAAAGAAGGCCAAGCTTCTCAGTTGAAAGAAGCTGGATTGGATTACTACAACCATAACCTAGATACCGCACCAGAATTCTACGGTGATGTGATTACAACCCGTACTTACCAAGATCGCTTAGATACCCTAGATAGCGTTCGCGAAGCTGATATTAATGTGTGCTGTGGTGGCATTATTGGGATGGGCGAAAGTCGCAATCAGCGTGCTGGTTTACTGGCGCAATTGGCTAATATGGAACGTCCGCCAGAAAGTGTGCCTATCAATTTACTTACTCAAGTAGAAGGCACGCCTTTGCATGGTGTTGATGAGTTAGACCAATTTGAATTTATTAGAACTATCGCAGCAGCCCGTATTACCATGCCACAAAGTTTTGTTCGTCTTTCTGCTGGGCGTCAAAGCATGCATGAAGGTATTCAAGCCCTCTGTTTCTTGGCTGGCGCCAATTCCATTTTTTACGGTGAGAAATTATTGACCACAGGGAATCCAGAAGCAGAAGCGGATAAGCAATTATTCGCAAAACTTGGATTACATCCTATCTAATTGAGGTGCGGGGCGATTTGATATTTGCCTCGTATTTCATATGATCAATCAATTAAAAAACGAATTGAGCGAACGTGCAGAGGCTGGTTTGCAACGTGAACGTCGCTTATTACAAAGCCCACAGTCCGCACATCTGGTGGCTGATGGTGAGCCTCTTCTTTCGTTCGCAAGTAATGATTATTTGGGCTTAGCTAACCATCCTGCGCTGATTGCTGCCTTTCAATCAGCTGCTATTGAAGCAGGTGTCATCAGCAAGCCGAACAAGCCTTAGCTGACTTTATTGGGATGCCTGCAGGCTTATTATTTAGCACCGGCTATATGGCCAATATGGGCATTATTGCCGCTTTGATGGGACGTGATGATGCTATCTTTGCAGATAAGCTTAATCATGCTTCTTTGAACGATGCTGCGTTGTTGTCACGCGC
>JBEDFH010000069.1:0-6424 GCA_041175265.1 Pseudomonadota bacterium
TCTTTTAAAAGTGCTACTGACGTTTCCGTTGATGACGCTAAAAATCATCTTTGCTATTTATTGGCAAGCGTTCAGATTATGGCTAAAACGTGTACCATTTATTCCACACCCCTAAATCAGATTAATATTGAAAATGATGTCAGAAAAAAACACTAGAGATATTCCTTTGCTTGGCAAATTCACACCTAAGCCAAGACGCTTAGATCGATTAGCCAAGCAAATTTTATTTAATCGGCTGACCAATTTGGTGCATGGCAGCATCATCATTATCGACAAAACCGCTGATGTAAAAACTGAAGTTAAATTTGGTAGTTCACAATCTTTATCAGCACTCGATGATGTTCATGTTGTGCTTGAAGTAAAGAACAGCCAGTTTTATGGCGAAGTAGTTTTTGGCGGATCAATTGGTGCTGGCGAAGCCTATATGCAAGGTTACTTTGATTGTGACAATCTCACTAACCTCATTCGTTTGATGGTTAGAAATCAATCACTGCTGGATACGATTGAGAGCAGCTTTGCTCGTCTAACTAGCCCTATTCAAAAATGGTTACATATCGTTAATAAAAATACCCAAGCTGGTAGCCGTCGGAATATTGCAGCGCATTACGATTTAGGAAATGACTTTTTTAAATTAATGCTCGATCCGACGATGATGTATTCATCAGCAATTTTTGAGAATTCAAAACAATCATTAGAAGACGCCTCTCTTGCAAAACTTAAAAGTATTTGTAAGAAATTAGACCTTAAAGCACATGACCATGTCTTGGAAATAGGCACTGGCTGGGGTGGCTTTGCTATTTATGCAGCTAAAAACTATGGATGTAAAATCACTACCACTACCATTTCGCAGCAGCAATATTTGTTGGCCGTAGAGCGAATTAAAGCAGCAGGTTTGGAAGATAAAATAGAAGTATTGCTTTCTGACTATAGAGATCTTACAGGCACATATGACAAGTTAGTTTCCATTGAAATGATAGAGGCGATTGGCCACCAGTTTTATGACACTTATTTTGCACAATGTAGTCGTTTATTAAAACCGAACGGCATGATGTTATTGCAGGCGATTACGATTGCGGATCAACGTTATGCTTCCGCAATTAAATCGGTTGATTTTATTCAACGTTATATTTTCCCTGGCAGTTGTATTCCATCTGTGACAGCCATGCTAAACAGCATTACTAAATCGACTGATTTGCGCTTATTTAATTTGGAAGATATTGGTCCGCATTATGCAACTACACTCGCTAAATGGCGTGATAACTTTTTTGAACACATCAATGCGATTAAAGCGATGGGATATCCAGAAACATTTATTCGCATGTGGGATTTTTATTTATGTTATTGCGAAGGTGGATTTGAAGAGCGTGCATTAGGTGATGTGCATATGCTTTTAGTCAAACCTGAAAATAGAAGATCACCAAAAATATAAATTCTGGCTATTTAGTTTCCATTCGGCATAAATTTAAAGAAAAATTTGTAAAAGTTCGTTCAAGAATCTTTGTCCCATGATGGTGGGCTCAATAATGATGTGATGCTGGGCATTAAGGGTTTGCGTAAGCAGCCCCTTTTTTTCTGCTTCGTTGAGTTGTTTGCTTATAGCACTGGGATTTAGACCTGTGCGTTGTTCGAACAAGTTTAAGTCAAAGCCTCCTGTTAAGCGAAGCGCATTCATCATAAATTCAAATCCTAGTTCTTCCCGTGGAATAGACCACTCGTTATCTACTGCCTCGCCTTTTACTGCATGTTCTAAGTAGCGATTAGGATGTTTATGGCGTGTCTGTCTAATAATCTTATCGTGGAAACTAAGTTTGCTGTGCGCGCCAGCGCCAATGCCTAGGTAATCACCAAATGTCCAGTAGTTGAGGTTATGTCGACATTGTTTTCCTGGTTTTGCAAAGCCAGAAGTCTCATAGTGATCAAAGCCATGTTCTTTTAAAACGAGCTCAATTTTTTCTTGCATGACCGCGCTTGTATCATCATCCGGTAAGCTAGGTGGCGTCCGATGGAACGGTGTATTGGGCTCTAGCGTTAAGTGGTAAAAAGAAAGGTGACTTGGGTTAAGTGCACATGCACGTTTTGCGTCTTGTAATGCATCTTCTATTGTTTGATTGGGAAGCGCATACATAACATCTAGGTTGACGCGATCAAATGTTGCCATCGCTAACTCTGCCGCAGCGATGGCTTGCCCTTCATCATGAATGCGGCCCAGTGCGTTTAAGTATTGATTGTTAAAGCTTTGAATGCCTATAGACAGGCGAGTGACGCCAGCTGCTTTATAACCACTAAAGTGACCTGCATCTACTGTTCCGGGATTGGCTTCCAGTGTCACTTCCGCATCGTATTCAAGAGGTGTGAGCATGCGCACATGACTCAAAATTTTATCAATCGCTTCCGCAGAAAATAGGCTGGGCGTACCGCCCCCGAAGAACACGCTACTGATTTTTCTGCCCCATACCAAAGGTGTAGCTTGCTCTAAGTCGGCAATTAATGCATCAACATAAGAATTTTCCGGAACGTTAAGCTTGTTTTCGTGGGAGTTAAAGTCACAATATGGACATTTACGTACACACCAAGGAATGTGAATGTAGAGCGCTAGCGGCGGTGGGTTTTTAAGTCCTGAAATGGTATTTTCGCCAGTGAGAGGCGCGTGCGGATTTGGCTTGGCACTATCAATCGGGATGATAGGAATCATTTATTGTATGGATTAATTAGATCATCAACGAGTTGATGCAAAGCTTTGCGCATTTGTGTTTCTGAAACTTCCATCAGTAAACCATCCTCAAGCGCATCTTGAGCAATTTGTTTGAGTTCATCGAAATTCTCAGTCATGACTTTTACTTTTTCGGTGCAAGAGACAACGCTGTCATCATCACGCACCCATTTAGGCCAGGTAGATTTTTCGCTGCTCATACCGCTAGCCTTTCTAACTTTTGAAGCAGTTTTGCCATGGCGTGACCGCGGTGGCTAATGCGACTTTTTATATCCAGTGGAAGTTCTGCGACAGTTTTGCCAGTTTTTGCATCCATAAATAAAGGATCATAGCCAAAGCCATCGGAGCCTTTTAGTTCGCTCAAAATCTCGCCGGTCCAAACGCCCTCGGCGATAATTGGTTCAGGATCATTTGCATGTCGAACTAAAACGATCACGCAATAAAAATGTGCATGACGATTTTTTTCATCAGCCATGACTTTTAATAACTTTGCGTTATTTCGGGTATCAGATTTCGGGGTGCTTTCATCTTCACAAGCGTAGCGTGCCGATATCACACCGGGCGCCCCTTTTAATGCATCAACACACAATCCTGAATCGTCTGCAATCGCAGGTAGATTTGTATGCTGACTTGCATGTCTTGCTTTTGCTAAGGCATTTTCAATGAAGGTTGCATAAGGTTCTTCAGCTTCAGGAACGTCGAGCGCCGCTTGAGGAATAATTTCCAGGTTAAGCGGTTTGAGTAAATGCTCAAGCTCTCGGATTTTCCCTGTGTTTCCTGAAGCAATCACTAGTTTGTTAAAAGGAAGTCGCATTAATTAAGCACCTAAAGCTTGTTTTTGTTTTGTGACTAATTCGCTAATTCCTTGGCTTGCAAGCGCTAACATTGCATTCATTTCATTTGTGCTGAAAGGCTCACCTTCGGCGGTGCCTTGGATTTCTACAAAACCACCTTTGCCAGTCATGACAACATTCATATCCGTGTCGCAGTCTGAATCTTCAATGTAATCTAAATCTAGCACTGGCATGCCTTTGTAAACGCCAACGGAAATAGCAGCGACGGAGTCTTTTAATGGACTTTCCGAGATTAATTTTTTTGAAATTAAATGGTCAATGGCATCTTGTAGGGCAACAAAAGCACCCGTAATGCTGGCGGTACGTGTGCCACCATCTGCTTGAATGACATCGCAGTCTATTTGAATACTGCGCTCACCTAATTTTTCTAAATCAATAATGGCTCGTAAGCTACGGCCAATTAAACGTTGAATTTCCTGGGTGCGGCCAGATTGTTTGCCTCGTGCAGCTTCCCTGTCCATACGGCTGCCAGTTGATCTTGGCAACATGCCGTATTCTGCTGTCACCCAGCCCTGTCCTTTGCCTTTTAAGAAACCCGGTACTTTTTCATCTACGCTTGCTGTGCAAAGCACATGCGTGTCACCAAATTTAATCAACACGCTACCTTCAGCATGTTTGGTGTAATTGCGAATGATTTCTACAGTTCTTAATTGATTAGCTGCGCGGCCGCTCGGACGTGAAATATTGGCAGACATATTGTTTTCCTAAAATTGTGTTCTTACTTAAAGCATGCATTATAAGCTAGAAATAACCGGTTATTCATGGCATGAGTGGCATTAGATTTGGTAACATCTAGGCTCTTAAAAGGAAATATACGCGATGATTTATAGCATGACAGGTTTTGCCTCAATCGAGCGGCAAGTGTTGAACGGTGTTTTAGTGGTCGAGCTGCGCTCCGTCAATCATCGCTATTTAGAGTTGCATATGAAGCTTGATGAGCATTTGCGCAGCTTCGAGCCTTTGGTCCGAGAAATGATTTCTGCAAAATTAGGCCGCGGTAAAGTTGAGTGCCGTATGAGTTTAATGCAACGTGGAAGTGCAGATAAGACTTTGTCTGTGGATGAAAAAGTATTGACGCAGTTATCTGAGGTCATTATCAGTTTCTGAAATTTTACATTGGCCAGGTGTTGTGCAAAATCCAGATACAGACACTGCGGCTTTGGCGGAAGAAATTAAAAATAGTCTGCATCAAATCCTCGAAGACATGACAGCATCGCGAGCGCGTGAAGGTGCCAAAATGAAGGCGTTGATTCTTGAGCGGCTTGCTGAAGCTGAAAAAATGGTCGCAACAGTCAAGCCCCTATTGCCGCTCCAAATTAAGGCTTATCAAGAGCGACTTACAGCTAAATTGCAAGAAGCATTAAGATCGTGTTCGCCAGGAGCTGGTTTTATTTGCACAACGTATTGATGTGGATGAAGAGCTCACAAGATTGACGGCACATGTGAGTGAAGTAAAACGCATCTTGGATGCGGATCAAGCAGCAGGTAAACGCTTGGATTTCTTGATGCAAGAGCTTAACCGTGAAGCGAATACCTTAGGCTCTAAGTCTGTTTCGGCTGAAGTCTCACAAGTGTCTATGGGCCTGAAGGTTTTAATCGAGCAAATGCGTGAGCAGATTCAGAATATTGAGTAATTAAAGGGTGCGAGACGATGTCATTAGGTAATTTATTTATTATCACAGCCGCTTCTGGTGCTGGAAAAACGAGTTTAGTGAGGGCTTTGTTGGAACAAGACACTCAAATTCAACTTTCTGTTTCTTATACTACTCGTCAACCACGTGTTGGTGAGGTGAATGGTGAGCACTACCATTTTGTGGATGAAGCGAGCTTTTTGAAAATGTTAGATGAAAATGATTTTTTGGAAAGCGCCCATGTTCATGGTGCTCGATATGGCACGTCTAAAACTTGTGTGAATGAAGTATTGGCAGCAGGGCAGGATTTGATTTTGGAAATTGATTGGCAAGGCGCGGCTCAAGTTCGCCAGTTTTATCCAGAAGCAATCAGTACTTTTATCTTGCCACCATCAATGCAGGAGTTGGAATCTCGTTTGCGTGGCCGTGGTCAGGATAGCGATGAAGTGATTGCTAAGCGATTGGCTGCCGCTAAAGACGAGATGAGCCACGTAGGTGAGTTCGACTATGTTACAATTAACGATAAATTTGAAGTGGCGTTAGAAGATCTGAACGCCATTGTTCGTACCCAGCGCCTCAAGCGTGAAAAGCAATTAGCGCGTCATGCGACTTTGCTTAAAGGTCTAATTTAATTTTCAATAAATTTCAGGAGTAACACCATGGCTAGAATGACTGTTGATGATTGTCTAGAAAAAATCCCTAACCGCTTTGAATTAACTTTAGTAGCTGCTTATCGTGCCCGTCAATTAGCTAATGGTTCTGAACCATTAGTGACAACGCACGGCCATAAAGACAAACCAACAGTATTGGCATTGCGCGAAATAGCTGCTGGCCAAGTTGGCTTGGAAATGTTGAACCGCGGTCAAGCTTAATTCACCAAGCTCAATTTACTTGGAGACGGCTCTGTTAGATAGCGTGATATGCAAAGTGATCGACATCTTAGCAATTCAAATCATCATGCCGGAAAACGGCCGTCGGATTCTCTAAATCCACCAGCACCTTTATTACCTGCAGATACAGAAGAATCGCAGCTCACATTAAGTCTTAAGCAGTACCTCAAACAGCAAGACATTGAACAGATTTGGGAAGCTTACCGTTTTGGTGAAGCCGCTCATCGTGGACAGATGCGTAAAAGTGGTGAGCCATATATTACCCATCCTGTTTCTGTTGCCATCATTCTGTCAAGACTGCATCTCGATACGCCCACCATCATTGCAGCTTTATTGCAT
>JBEDFH010000070.1:0-5274 GCA_041175265.1 Pseudomonadota bacterium
TTTCTAAGGTATGCAGAACCAACCGTTAGGATAACATTTGCAGCATTAGGCAATCCGAATTGCGCTCTCAAATAAGCACGGCATTGTGCTCGATCTTTCCCCACAAATTTTTCAGCAGGAATATTAGGTGGGATCATATGAAAACGATTAGCTGGCGTTTGATACCAATGCTGAAATACCGACTGATCACGTTGCGTTAAGCTCAAGATCTGACAATCAGTTTGTGTGCCAAACACCGACTTTTCACAATCCCTGAAAAAACGATACCGACTCGTTAATCGATACAAACAATTCTTTTCTTCAAATGCCCGGGCCAGGAAACAAGGGTCTGCGGCAAAATAGACGTCAAGATTAGGCATGCGATTAAATCCAACGACCAAATCAACAGGCGTTTTCTGAATGGCTTCATGCATTGCCTTGATCAGCGACTGATGGCGTTGATGATTAAACAACCCTTTGCTCGGCAATATTTTCACATTAATCTTGCCTTTAGGTTTATCACCACGCCACTGGCCAGTGTATATCGTAACCTCATGCCCTTGACTAACGCAGTCCTCTGCTATGCGAAGCATGTCACGCTGCACGCCACCGTATGGAAAATACTTAAAAATAAGGAAAGCAAACTTCAAAATGGCATTCTTAAACGTGACAAAGTTAAATTGTATGCGAAAATTGCGCCTATGCTGAAATTGCTTATTGTTAAAACTTCTTCACTTGGTGACGTCATTCATAATCTTCCGGTTATTCATGACATTCAATCGCATTATCCAAACATCAAAATTGATTGGATTGTAGAAGAGAGTTTTGCTGATGTTCCCCGATTACATCCAAACGTTAATAAAGTCATTACAGTGGCTATACGTCGCTGGCGCAAAAATTTATTAAGTAAAAAAACATGGCAAGAAATTTTTGCCTTCAGACGCAGAATACGCCAAGAGCAATATGACCTTGTTTTAGACACGCAAGGCTTAGTTAAAAGCGGCTTAATCTCATGGATGATTAGAGGTGAGAAACATGGATATGATAAAAACTCAATCCGCGAACCGCTCGCCAGTCTTTTTTACAACGTCAGGCACTCCGTTTCACGCAAGCTACACGCCGTCACTCGAAATCGTCATTTAGCAGCCGCGAGCTTAAGCTATCAATCACCGATTGATATTCCAGAGTACGGCATTAAAGCCTTAAAAACTCCAGTCATTGAGATGAGCCAAGCTTATGCAATTGGACTTCATGGCACCAGCCGAGACAGTAAACTATGGCCTACCGAATATTGGATTGCCTTAGGACAAGCGCTTGCAGAGCAAAAAGCGCATCTAGTTTTACCTTGGGCTAGCAAAGCTGAGCATGAACGAGCCATGGCTATCGCTAGTACCTTGAACAATGCAACCGTGCTCCCCAAGCTTTCTATTGCTGAATTGGCGGGCGTAATCAGTCATGCAAAATATGCGATTGGCGTAGATACCGGCTTATCTCACCTGGCTGTAGCCTTAGGCATTCCAACGATTGCGATTTACACGGACACCGACCCAGCTCTCACTGGCGTACTCGCAGGAAAAAATGCACCCGCCATTAATTTAGGCAACAAGAATCAAATTCCAAGTGTTCCAGACGTATTAACAGCGCTCCTGTCTTTTTCTAAAAAATAATTCATTTTAGGGCTTGAAATCGCTAAGCCCATCCCCACATTGATTGCAGTGTGATTAATGAACCGGGGAAATACATGCAAGAAAATCAACAAGATCAACAGCCTGAAGAGATTCAAGCTTCAGAAAATCAACAAGCTGAAGTTGATCAAGCACAAACACCAGAGCAACGCATCGCTGAGCTAGAAGCGCAGCTAGAAGAACAAAAAGCTGCTGTACTGTATGTGAAAGCTGAAGGTGAAAATATTCGCCGCCGCACCATTGAAGATATTGATAAAGCACGTAAATTTGCGCTAGAAAAATTTTCTGGGGAACTGCTGGCAGTAAAAGACAGCTTAGATGCAGCATTAAATGTAGCTAATGCAACTGTTGATAGCTATAAAGACGGCGTTGAACTGACTGCAAAACAGTTACTTGGCGTATTTGAAAAATTCAACATTGCTGAAGTTAATCCAGTGGGCGAAAAATTCGACCCTAATAAACATCAAGCCATTAGTGCAATTGAAGCAGAAGGCGAGCCAAACACAGTGCATAGCGTTTTACAAAAAGGTTACACGCTCAATGAGCGCGTACTGCGTCCAGCATTGGTCATGGTCGTTAAAGCAAAAGAATAAATCCAGTTGGGGGCTTGAACGATTAGAAATCGTCCCCATTAACAAAACATCGAATTTTTGAATTAAACATTAATTTATTAAAGAGGAATATCTCATGGGTAAAATTATCGGTATTGACTTAGGCACCACCAACTCTTGCGTTGCTGTCATGGAAGGCGGCAAGCCGCGCGTGATTGAAAACGCTGAAGGCGGCCGCACCACACCATCAATCATTGCTTACCAAGATGATGGTGAAATTTTGACTGGCGCACCAGCTAAACGCCAAGCAGTGACCAATCCAAAGAATACATTGTTTGCGGTTAAGCGTTTAATCGGACGCCGCTTTGACGAAAAAGAAGTTCAAAAAGACATTAACCTCATGCCTTACACCATTGCTAAAGCTGACAACGGCGACGCATGGGTTGAAGTACGTGGCGACAAAATGGCGCCACCTCAAATCTCTGCTGAAGTTTTACGCAAAATGAAGAAAACTGCGGAAGACTATCTAGGCGAAGAAGTGACAGAAGCTGTGATTACCGTCCCTGCTTACTTCAACGACAGCCAACGTCAAGCAACTAAAGATGCTGGCCGTATTGCTGGCTTGGAAGTAAAACGTATCATCAACGAACCAACTGCTGCTGCATTGGCTTTTGGCTTAGATAAACAAGAAGGCGATCGTAAGATTGCAGTTTACGACCTAGGTGGCGGTACATTTGACGTTTCTATCATTGAGATTTCAAACATTGATGGCGAACATCAATTTGAAGTGCTTTCAACTAACGGTGACACATTCTTGGGTGGTGAAGACTTTGACAATCGTATGATTGATTTCTTGGCTGATGAATTCAAGAAAGAAAATGGCTTGGATTTACGCAATGACTTACTTGCTAAGCAACGTCTAAAAGAAGCGGCTGAAAAAGCAAAAATTGAATTGTCATCTTCACAACAAACTGAAGTGAACTTACCTTACATCACTGCTGATGCATCAGGTCCTAAGCACTTGGTAGTAAAAATTACGCGTACAAAATTCGAATCTTTAGTTGAAGATTTGATTGAACGTACGATTGCTCCTTGCCGCACAGCACTAAAAGATGCTGGCGTTAGCATCGATGAAATCGGCGATGTGATTTTGGTTGGCGGTCAAAGCCGTATGCCAAAAGTACAAGAAAAAGTAAAAGAAATTTTTGGTAAAGAACCACGCAAAGATGTAAACCCTGACGAAGCCGTTGCTGTTGGTGCTGCAATTCAAGGTGGCGTGTTACAAGGTGACGTGAAAGACGTGTTGTTACTAGACGTAACACCATTATCACTAGGCATCGAAACAATGGGCGGCGTGATGACTAAACTCATCAAGAAGAATACAACGATTCCTACTAAGGCATCACAAGTATTCTCAACAGCTGAAGACAACCAAAATGCTGTGACTATTCAAGTGTTGCAAGGTGAGCGCGAAATGGCTGCAGGCAATAAGAGCTTAGGTCAATTCAACTTAAGCGATATTCCTCCAGCACCACGTGGCATGCCACAAATTGAAGTGACTTTCGATATTGATGCTAACGGTATCTTGCATGTTTCTGCAAAAGATAAAGCGACTGGCAAAGAGAACAAAATCACGATTAAGGCAAACTCAGGCTTGTCTGAAGAAGAAATTAAACGCATGGAAGAAGATGCAGCAGCGCATGCCGACGAAGACAAAGCTTTACGTGAATTAGTTGATGCACGTAACGCCGCAGATGGCATGATTCATAGCGTGAAAAAATCACTGACTGAGCATGGCGATAAACTAGAAGCTGATGAAAAAGAGAAAATTGAAGCCGCAATCAAAGACGCTGAAGACGTATTGAAAGAAGGCGACAAAGAAACGATTGAAGCAAAAACCAATGCTTTAATGGAAGCTTCTCAAAAACTAGGTGAAAAAGTTTACGCTGAACAACAAGCAGCGCAAGCTGCTGGTGAAGCGCAGCCACAAGGTGAAAAAACTGTAGACGCAGAAGTTGTGGATGCAGAATTTGAAGAAGTGAAATCTGATAAGAAATAATGCTTCTTAATCAGTAAAGAAAAGCACACCTTGGCGAAAAATCCAGGTGTGCTTTCTTGCATTTTTAGCTCAAAACATAAAGCGAAAATTAAATGGCAAAACGTGATTATTACGAAATCTTAGGCGTCAATCGTGATGCCTCAGAAGAAGAAATTAAGAAATCTTATCGCAAGCTTGCGATGAAGTATCACCCTGACCGTAATCCAGACAATCCTAAGGCGGAAGAAAGCTTTAAAGAAGCAAAAGAAGCTTACGAAATGCTCTCTGATGCTCAAAAGCGTGCGGCTTACGACCAATATGGTCATGCCGGCGTAGATCCTAGGACCTGGTCCTGGCGGAGCAGGCTTTGGTAATTTCAGTGATGCCTTTGGTGATATTTTTGGCGACATCTTTGGTGGTGGCGGTGGCGGTCGTCGCTCAAATGTTTACCGTGGTGCCGACTTACGCTACAACATGGAAATCTCATTGGAAGAAGCCGCCCGTGGCACAGAAACCAAAATTCGCATCCCTGTGATGTCGAGTTGTGAAACTTGCCATGGCTCTGGCGCTCGCCCAGGCACATCACCTGTGACATGCACAACCTGTAACGGACATGGCCAAGTGCGTATGCAACAAGGCTTTTTCTCAGTTCAACAAACTTGTCCAAAATGTCATGGTGGCGGCCAAATGGTCAAAGATCCTTGCCCGACTTGCCATGGTGATGGCCGTGTTAAACAACACAAAACGCTCTCCGTCAAAATTCCGGCTGGTGTAGATGAAGGCGATCGTATTCGTCTGTCAGGTGAAGGTGAAGCTGGTGTTAATGGTGGACCAACTGGCGACTTGTACGTAGTTGTTCATTTAAAAGAACATGACATTTTCCAACGTGAAGGCGGTAATTTACATTGCGAAATGCCAATCAGCTTTACTGTTGCAGCATTAGGTGGAGAGATTGAAATCCCAACGCTAGATGGCCATGCAAAGATGAAAATCCCGGCAGAAACGCAAACTGGCGCAACTT
>JBEDFH010000071.1:0-4549 GCA_041175265.1 Pseudomonadota bacterium
AGGTATTACTTAGCATGAAATACAGTTTAGCGTTTTTTATCGTCATTTGGCTCACAGGTTGTAGTATTTTTGGAGCCCCAACAGAGCTTGACGAAACCAAAGGTTGGCAAGCGGATCGCATCTACGCAGAAGCTGATCAAAAAATGCGTGACCGAGACTACGAAAAAGCACTTAAGTACTTCAAAACCCTTGAGTCTCGCTATCCACATGGGAAATATGCAGCTCAAGCTCAACTTGAAACAGCTTATCTTTATTTCAAAAAAAATGACACTGCATCATGTATTGCTGCTGCAGACCGCTTTATTAAGCTTCACCCCAATCATCCAAACGTTGATTACGCATACTACATGCGTGGTGTTGCAAGTTTTACACAACGAGGCATCATCGAAAAAGCAACGCAACAACAAATTAATGATCGCGACCCTAAAGCACTCAATACTTCATTTTTAGCGTTTAAAGAATTGCTTACACGCTATCCAGAAAGCCGTTACGCAAAAGATGCTGCTCTTCGTATGACTTATTTAGTCAATACATTAGCGGGCCATGAACTTCACGTCGCGCGCTACTACATGAAACGAAAAGCTCATATCGCAGCAGTCAATCGTTGTAAATATGTCCTTGAGAACTACCCTCAATCAACAAGCGTTGAAGAAGCCCTGGTCATTCAAATAAGTGCTTACGACTTACTAGGCATGCAAGATCTCAAAGACGATACCATGCGCGTGCTAAAAGCAAACTATCCAAACAGCCCGATGCTAGGCAAAGGCGTTCCAGAGGATGAAAAAGTTTGGTGGAAATTCTGGGAAAGCTTATACAACTAGACAATCGGCAGATGAGCTTCTTGTAAGAAGCTCATCTTGAAGAGCTGCATTATTTTTTAGCAGTGCTTTTTTTCGTCGATCTTTTCGCGATTTCCAATCCCGATGCTTTGAATTTGGACTTCTTAGTTTCTTCATTCTTACGAGCATTAAGCTCTGCACGCTGCGCTGTTTTACGGCGACGCATACTAACAATACCTTCACCCTGAACACGCTTGTCAGGTTCAGCAAAGGGGTTGTCTCCTTGATTAAACTGAACGCGCAAAGGCGTTCCAGTTAATTGGAATGTCTTACGGAACACACCCTCAAGGTAACGCTTATAACTATCTTTCACACCATCCACATGATTACCATGAATAACAACGATAGGAGGATTACTACCACCTTGATGAGCATATCTTAATTTAGGGCGAATACCCTTGCTAATCGGTGGTTGATGCTGTGCAATTGCATCAATCAATACGCGCGTTAATTGCGGAGTAGATAACTTAGCCATCGCCGCCTTATAAGCACCATCAACAGACGTGAATAACTCAGGCAAGCCTTTTTTACGTAAAGCCGAAATATAGTGGAATTTAGCAAAGTCTAAGAATTGCAACTTACGATCGATCTCACGTTTAATCCAATCACGCTTATCATCATCAAGCCCATCCCATTTGTTGATAGCAACAACAAGCGCCCTACCAGTTTCTAGGATGTAAGCTGCAACGTGAGCATCTTGCTCGGTAATACCTTCTTTTGCATCCACGACTAAAATCGCCACATTCGCTTCTTCAATGGCTTGTATTGTTTTGATGACGGAGAACTTTTCAATTGCTTCGAAAACTTTACCGCGTTTACGCACGCCGGCAGTATCAATAATTTTGTAATGTTTACCGTTACGCTCCAAGTCCATGGTGATGGAATCACGTGTCGTACCTGGCTCATCAAACGCAATCACACGCTCTTCGCCGAGCAATGCATTAACAAGCGTTGATTTACCAACATTTGGTCGACCAACAATCGCAATTTTTGGTGCATCTTGATCATTAAAGGGTGCTTCTGGTTCTGGTTCAGCAAATGGCTCCAAAGCCAATTCAATCAAATCACGAACACCTTCTCCATGCGCTGAAGAAATAGACAGTGGATCACCCAAGCCTAACTCATGAAACTCTGCACTCACTACTGCACGTTGCATACCTTCTGTCTTATTCACTGCGAGCAATACAGGTCGTTGGCTTCTGCGTAAGCGATTAGCAATCACTTGATCTTGTGGACTCACGCCATGGCGGCCATCCACCACAAAAATAATCACGTCCGCCTCATCTATTGCAAGCAAAGTCTGACGTGCCATTTCTTTCATAATGCCAGTTTCAGCGGTTGGCTCAAAACCACCAGTATCAACCACTAAAAATGGCTTATCCCCACCAACACCACGGCCGTAATGACGATCTCTGGTCAAGCCTGGCAAATCAGCAACTAAAGCATCACGACTTTTAGTTAAACGATTAAATAATGTGGATTTGCCAACGTTAGGTCGGCCAACTAAAACAATGGTGGGTAACATGATCTACTTAAGAAATTATTTCAACGAGATGGCATAAATGCCACCTTTACGTGTTTGGGCAATGACAGTACTTGAGCCCAATGCAACCATTTGAGGCATCACAGGCGCATCTTCAATTTTCAATCTTCCGACAAACACGCCATCCTCTCGATTAAGCAGATGAATGTAGCCTTCAACATCTCCGATTGCAATCATATTCCCCATGGGCAATGGTGCTGTAATACGACGTTGACGCAGATCGCCTTGGCGCCAATAAGTTTTTCCTGTACTAAAATCTAAGGCGTAAACAGCGCTAGTAGTATGGGACACAAACACACGAGCATCTTCAGCGCTTAGACCTGTATAGCTAGAAATATCTCTGCTCCAAGCAATTCTTCCAGTTGCCCTATCTACAGCGGCTACTTTACCTTGGTAAGCAACTGCATAAACCAAAGGACCATCAACAACGGGTAAGCTTGTAATGTCTGCAATGCGTTCGATTTCGGTTGTTCCTTTTGGTTGAGCAACAGAAACCTCCCAAAGCACTTTCCCATCCTCAACTCTTAAAGAAATTAACTTACCGCCGGCAAAACCAGCATAAGCAGCACCACCATCTAGTACAACACCAGCACTACTCTTCAAGGACAATGGTGGTGTTGCCCGTTCATAGATCCATTTTCGAGATCCATCAACTGCATTTAATCCATAAATACGGCTATCGCCGCAACGAACCACCACCACACCAAAATCAACTTTAGGCGCACTTAACACTTGGCTGCTAACTTTTGCTTTCCAAAGCATTTTTCCATTAAGGTCATAAGCAACGACATAACCACTTTTAGTACCAATTAAAACTAAATTAGCACCGACACCAACACCGCCAGTGATTGCCTCGCCTAAATTAACCCGCCACTCTTGCTTGCCTGATGACGCTGACAATTTAATTACTTCGCCTTTTGAGCCAGCAGCATAAATATATCCATTATCAAGGGCTGGCGTAAAATCATCGTCTTCAGACATATCCAAACGAGAACTCCACAAGACTTTAGCTTGTACAGTCGATTTGATTTCGTTTAACTCTGATGGGATTTCGGTGCTTTGACGACCGAATAGACGTTCAGAAACGTCTGTCTTCAAGTCAGTAATTGAGGTACATGCACTGAGCACAACTGCACCCAATAGTGCAGTCCATTGATAAAATTTCAAGCTTAGCTCCCTAAAGCTTCAAGCTTATGTAGCGTATATTGATGATAGCGACCTTCACCATCCAATTTAGTTAGCGCTTCTTGATAAGCCTTTTTTGCTTCAGCTGATTTACCTTGAGCAACTAAAACGTCACCTTTTAAATCTAAGAACAAACCATCAAAACCTTCAGTATGGCTTTTATCTAAAGTTTTCAAAGCACCTTCAAGATCTTTGTCTTGAAATTGCACTGAAGCAATTTGTAATAGCGCAATCGCACGAATTGCATCTTCTTTAGCGTGATCTGCTGCCCAATCTAATTGAGCACGAGCACTTTTAGTTTCATTTGCAGCAAAATTAGCCTTTGCTGCAGTCAAGGCAGCACGGCCAGCATAAGGCGTACCTGAGAACTTCTCCATCAATTCGGCAGACACTGCTTGCACTGCTTTTAAATTTTTAGGATCTTTAGCATCAATTTTATTCAATACTTCATACTTTGCTGAAGCTTGCAAAGATTGCTGACCTTGGTAATAGTTCCAAGCTTTATAACCCGCAACGGCTACTAGCAAGATGATTAACGCTGTAGTCACTTTCTGGCTATGTAACTTCCACCACGCTTTCAACACATCTAACTGTTCTTGTTCTTCTAAATCGTATGCCATACTAATTTCCTAATACTCGTTTAATGTTTAATTTGATAACGCCAAAGCTCTTTGCCCAGGAATAGATTTCAGCAAATTCTGTGTATATTCTTGGGTTGGTGATTGATAAATCTCATCAATAGCGCCACGCTCCACAATTTTCCCTTGGTACATCACTGCTATTTCATCAGCCACGTGGCGTACAACGCGCAAATCATGACTGATAAAAATATAACTTAGCGCCATTTCTTGTTGTAACTCTTTGAGCAACAATAAAATTTGCGCTTGTATCGATACATCTAATGCAGACACAGGCTCATCACATACAACAACCTTGGGATGCAAGACTAGCGCACGTGCAATACCAATACGCTGACGCTGAC
>JBEDFH010000072.1:0-4544 GCA_041175265.1 Pseudomonadota bacterium
GCACTGCAGTCTGTTTACACTTGGGTACAGGAATACGTAAATACTAAGGCGTAGCAATATGGCTTTAATCGTACAAAAATACGGCGGCACCTCAGTTGGTAGCCCAGAACGCATTAAAAATCTCGCGCGTCGCGTTGCGCGCTTCAAGGCACTTGGTCATCAAATCGTCGTAGTTGTATCTGCGATGTCTGGTGAAACTAATCGACTAATTGGTCTTGCTAGAGAAGTCATGGCAGAGCCGGATCCACGTGAATTAGACGTAATGGTATCAACTGGCGAACAAGTGACTATTGGCTTAACAGCCATGGCCTTGATGGAACTAGGCATAAAAGCAAAAAGCTACACCGGCGCACAAGTTCGTATCGTAACTGATGATGCGCATACTAAAGCTCGCATCCTTCATATTGATGAACAACGCATCCGCGCTGATTTAGATGCAGGCAATGTTGTTGTTGTAGCAGGCTTCCAAGGTGTTGATGAAGACGGCAACATTACAACACTTGGCCGCGGTGGTTCAGACACTACTGGCGTAGCACTTGCTGCTGCGTTAAAAGCAGATGAATGCCAAATCTATACAGACGTAGATGGTGTATACACAACCGACCCACGCGTAGTACCAGAAGCGCGACGCCTCAAATCCATTACCTTTGAAGAAATGCTAGAACTTGCAAGCCAAGGCTCAAAGGTATTGCAAATTCGCTCTGTTGAATTTGCAGGCAAATACAAAGTGAAACTACGTGTACTTTCAAGCTTTGAAGAAGACGGCGAAGGCACACTGATTACATTTGAAGATTCCGAAAATAAGGACAGCAACATGGAACAACCTATTATCTCTGGCAT
Organism: Pseudomonadota bacterium; assembly: GCA_041175265.1. Lineage (GTDB taxonomy): Bacteria > Pseudomonadota > Gammaproteobacteria > Burkholderiales > Methylophilaceae > Methylopumilus_A. Next base: position 841 of record JBEDFH010000072.1, read on the forward strand.
CGCATTTAACCGTGATGAAGCTAAAATTACTGTACTGGGCGTGCCTGACAAACCTGGTATTGCATACCAAATTCTTGGCCCTATCGCTGATGCCAACATCGATGTTGATATGATCATCCAAAATACAGGTGCAGACGGCACAACTGACTTCACATTCACTGTACACAAAAATGAAATGGCAAAGGCCCTCAGTATTTTACGAGATCAAGTACAAGCCCATATTGGCGCACGTGAGATCAGTGGCGATGACAAAATCGCTAAAGTTTCAGTGGTTGGTGTAGGCATGCGATCACACGTCGGCATTGCAAGCCAAATGTTCCGTACATTGGCAGAAGAAGGCATTAATTTACAAATGATCTCAACCAGCGAAATCAAAATTGCTGTTGTGATTGATGAAAAATACATGGAGTTAGCAGTTCGCGTACTACACAAAGCATTTGGATTAGAAGCGGCTTAAGCGCTAGCGAGCACTAAACTTACATTGATTTTTAGGGCGCAATCGAGTATCGTTACGCCCTCGTAACAAAGCAACAAAACGGAGAGCTGGCCGAGTGGTCGAAGGCACTTCCCTGCTAAGGAAGCATACGGGCTTAAATCTGTATCGAGGGTTCGAATCCCTCGCTCTCCGCCAAACACTGGTGTGTTTATCGCAAAATTGCTTAATTTCCGCTGGAAATAAAACCAAGTTCGCGTATAATTCACGCCTCACGCGCCCGTAGCTCAGCTGGATAGAGTACTTGGCTACGAACCAAGGGGTCAGGAGTTCGAATCTCTTCGGGCGCACCATACAAAACACAAGGCTACCTTCGGGTGGCCTTTTGTTTTTAAGACCATCCGTTTGTACTTGCAAAGCCATCATTCAAAAACATGACAGAACCCAGCAATCAAGCAAATAACCCGCTTCATGGCATTACTTTAGAAGCCATCGTTACCATGCTATTCGAGCATTATGGTTGGAACGGCCTTGCTGAGCACATTCCAGTCAATTGTTTCATAAACGACCCAAGCATTAAATCTAGTCTCAAGTTTCTCCGTAAAACCCCGTGGGCAAGAGACAAAGTAGAAGCCTTGTATTTAGCCCTAATGAGAAAAAATAAAGAAATCCGAGATGGAAAATCTTGAGCATTTAAACTCAAAGTCTGATATTCCAAGTGGCATCATCAAGGCGCTTTCGCTCAAACAGCCTTATGCCTGGCTAATCGCTAATGGTTATTTATTAGTGGATGACCGTACTTGGGGCACAGGCTACCGTGGTTCGATATTAATTCATGCTAGCAAGGGCATTTACGAGGAATATTACGACTACTTGGTCGCACAAACAGACATTCCTCTCCCCAGCAAAGATAAGTTAGGTTATGGCGGCATAGTAGGTATTGCGCAATTGATCTTGTGTGCTCGCCCAGATGAAATTCCGCCGACACTCACCCGTGAACAAAGAGCCCATTTTAGTGGCGTTCCACTTGATGGCTTCGGGTTTTTGTTTAAACATGCAAAACCATTAACGCTGATGCCCTGCCCTGGCAAACTTGGTATTTTTGAAATTGATATGGATGCACTGTTAGCAGCACCGCCACCTGCACAGACTTCACTCTTTTGAGGAGAGCAATTTCTTAATTAACTCAAACAGCGATTCGTTTATCGTCTTAGGTGCAAAACAGAATAAAGTCCTATTAAAGACTTATCACCTAAAAAAGATCTTGTAATGTTTCAATCTAACCTCAATTTGCGTATTGTTATATCCAATCAATGTCGCACTTGAAAGAAAATAAATGTTACTCATATTACTGGGCCTGATTTTAGCTTTACTGCCCCTGATTCTCACTACAGCTTTTCCGCATCTTATGGTGATTAGTATTTATGCAGGACTGGTTCCTTGGATTGCAATCACATGGGCAGTGATTGTTGTGACCATCATATTAAGACGCCAGCGAATCGCCGAATGGCGTGAAAATCGCAAGCGTAAAAAAATGGCAAAAAAGAATTAAGTACATTTAATTGCTTGCAAGGAACTATTCAACATTTATCTACCCAAATAGGTAGTTGCAATATTGCAATTACCTCGCACGGGAATATAATGCCAAATATGACGAAAACGACAACAAAACATTCAAAAGCCTATCTAAGATTTCTCAGTCTTGCTGCTGCAATTCATGATCTTCCTGGCATTCCTCAATTGGACAGCACTGAAGAGAAACTGCTAAATCTTTTAGCGCTTAATATTAACTCAGGCCAAAAAGTAAATGTGCTTGAAGCGATGAATTTAGTTCCAGATGCATCACCTGCTACGGTGCACAGACGCCTAAAAACATTACGTAAGAAAAATATGATTACGTTAAATGTTGATGCGATTGATAATCGTATCAAATACATAGAAATCACGGATGTAGCCGTTGAATACTTTACCAAGCTAGGACAATGCCTAAGTCTGGCAAATAAAACCTAATCTAAAAAAACTAAGGCAGAGCAATCTGCCTTTTTTATTATTCGACCTATGACAGCATTTTCACCATCAAACTCACAACACATCATTAAAGCATCTAGAAGCTTCATCTTTAAAGCGATCGGCGTTGCAATTGCATGGACGCTTCTATTTAAATTGAATATGTGGGTATTTAAATCTTTAGAGGTTAATCAATTTGTCAGCTGGGTTTTCCTTCCCGCATTTATCCGAATTTTGTCAGTATTGCTATTTGGATGGGCAGCAGTTGTAGGTCTTATTGTTGGTGCAATCATCACTAGCAATCCTGCAGACGCTTATCATACAACGCCCTATGTGCTTGCCATGATTTCAGGCGTTGGCCCAATGATTGCGGTTCGATTCTGCGAATACGTTCTGAAACTCCCGCCCACTTTGATTGGAATACGTCCTAGCCACTTATTCATATTTGCATTAACAGGCGCATTCGTTAATGTGAGTATTAACGGCTATTACTTTGCAATTAATCAACTCCCCGCGCACCCAATCACCTGCCTATCCCCTATGTTTATTGGCGACATGCTCGGTAGCGTGATCATGCTATACATTGCATCATTCATACTCAAAGTCTGCGTAAAAATCGGTTCTAATTAAATTAGATTTTTGTAGACAAGCTTCATCGATGCCAGTAATATTAACTTACTGTACGAACGTACATTAAGTGAATAAAGGTGAAAAAGATGAATCCACTCAGTTTTATGTCTAGCTATACACGCAAACCACAACATCACTCAAACCGTAATGTTGCCGAAATTTATATGCGCACATCATATCGTAGCGCTTATATTCCGCTGTACAGCCACAAAGCTGGCAAATCGCTATCAAATGTTGCAGAACATATTGAAGCGACCCTAAGCGCAGATGATCATTTAGTTAAAAATCCAACAGCCTCTTACTTTGTACGCGTTAAAGGTGATGCAATGAACGCTGCTGGTATTTTTAATGGAGATGTTGTGGTGGTAGATCGATCAATCGACCCTAGTATCGGTCAAATCGTATTAGCAGAAGTTGACGGTGAATTTACAGTGAGATACTTAGGCCAACAACAACTTACTGCAGCAAATGCAGAATACGAATCCATTTATTTTGCAGATGCAGAGTCAGTGGCACTCATTGGGGTTGTGACAGGCTCTATGGGCATCGATAAAGAAGGCAATCCCACCGATCAATTTCAGCTTGGTATGGAATTGCGTGCCAAGTACACCCTCTTTGCTGAAGGTTCACGCGG
>JBEDFH010000073.1:0-7065 GCA_041175265.1 Pseudomonadota bacterium
AAAAAAGGCAGCCTAGGCTGCCTTTTTTATTATCTAAATCTTACTTAAGTGCTTTTAGAACTTTGTCGGTGATATCAACACGCGGGCCAATGTAGCCGCCTGTGTTATATAGAATAAGATCGAAGCCTTCAGTTTGTCCTAAAGAAGTCACCGCTGCATTGACGTTGTTCTGGAAGTTATTGAGTTCTTCTCTTTTTCTAATCTCAAAATCTTCATGTTGTTTGGTTTTTTTACGATCTAAATCGATTTTTTGTCTATCGAGTTCTTGACGTTTTGCAACAAGATCTTTTTGTGACATTTTAGGCGCTTCTTTTTCAAGAGCAGCTTCTTTTTCAATAATTTGGCTTCTAATTTTTTCTAGCTCCGCAGTGCGCGGTTTGAATTCAGCAACCAACTTTTTACCGATATCCAGGGACTGTTGAGATTGCATGATGGATTTCATTTGCACATAGCCGACTTTGGTCGCGAATGCATTTGTACTCGCAAGGGCAGTAAAAGCAACGGCAATTGCAATTTTTGAGAAAACGCTCAAGCAAAACTCCTTCTTTAATTTAGCCAACACACGCTATTATAAGCGTAATTTTGCTGAATAAGCGATCCTATTGAAACAGACATGGTTATCATAAAAATTAAAAAAATACTGTTGTTGGCCTTAATCCTGGCACTTTACGCCTGCGCGGCGAGTACGCCAGCGGTTAAAGGTAAAAAGGTTCCAGAGCAGAAAGATACTAATTCACTAAGCCAATTTGTGAAGTCAGATGTGGATCGAATGGCCGACGTAGAGATGCGTGAAAATACACAAAGTTTACGTTTGCTCATGACCAAGCTATATAAACGTAATCCAGCTGAGCTTAAAAAGAGTACTTCGGGTACCGTTGATGAAATGGTGGCTTGGGTATTTGAAGGCGATCACCAATGGAAATTTGATGTTCAGGATTTAGATGCGATGTACTTAGCATTTAAGCCAGAATATACGGGTGATCGTGTGTTGCCATTCATCGTTGGTATTCAAACAATGTTAATTAAGTCTCGGGGCGGTAAAACCGAGTTTTTCATGCTCGATAGTGTAGACCCTCAAAAAGTTTATAACTCAGCAAGAAACATCGAGATTGCAGTTTGGAAGCTATCTAATACGCGTGATGAGAATGGGCATTTGTATTTCGTGACAAACGAAGTGCTTGGTAAGGAGCCGAATTTATCATTCGAGCGTGAGTTCGGCAAAATGGTGGGGCGTATTGATTTGTACGCGCTGACTTTGGCTGAGAAAAACCAACGTGCAATAACCCGATTTACCCAAGGCTTTGCTAGTAAGTTGTTTATCCCTTTTTAGCAGTAAAGTTGAGTGCTTAATCGCTTATAATAAGCGCCCTAAAAGACATGCCCCCGTAGCTCAGTGGATAGAGCATCCCCCTCCTAAGGGGAGGGTCACACGTTCGATTCGTGTCGGGGGCACCAACTAGATCTTTTTGCTTTCCAGCTCTTCCCAGCGAGCTAAGGAGTTGATTAAAGCTTCGTCTAACTCGGTCAATTTAATTTGCAAAGCTGTCGCTTTATCTAAATCTGATTTGTAAATTTCCGGATCTGCTAGCGTTAAATTAATCGCAGCCTGTTCAGTTTCTAAAGCTTCAATTTTTTCTGGTAACTGATCTAATTCAAGTTGTTCCTTGTAGCTCAGTTTTGTTTTTGTGGGTGCGCTTGTCGCTGCCGGTTTAGGCGTTTCTATTTTTACTTTTGGCGCGTTTGCTACTTCTTTTGCGCGTTGTTCAGTAAAGCGTAGCCAATCATCATAGCCACCCCCAAATTCCGTGAGTTGACCGTTGCCTTCAAAAGCAATAACTTGTGTCACGGTGTTTTCTAAGAAAGCGCGGTCATGGCTCACTAAGAATAAAGTGCCAGGGAAGTCTTGCAGTAGGCTTTCGAGTAGCTCCAACGTATCGATATCGAGATCATTGGTGGGCTCATCTAGCACTAACACGTTAGATGGGCGTGCAAATAGGCGTGCTAATAGCAAGCGATTGCGTTCACCGCCTGATAAAGATTTCACTGGCGAGCGTGAGCGTTGTGGAGGAAATAAGAAATCTTCAAGATAGCTGATGACGTGTTTGCGTTCATTCCCAATTTCCACAAAATCAGAACCTGGACTAATCGTGTCAGCAAGCGTTGCCTCTTCGTCCAAGGCTTCGCGCATTTGGTCAAAGTAGGCCACATTCATATTGGTCCCACGTTGTATGGTGCCGCTATCCGCTTCAAGTTCACCTAAGATGAGTTTGAGCAAGGTGGTTTTACCTACGCCGTTCGGCCCTAGTAAGCCAATGCGGTCACCACGTAAGATGCGTGTGCTAAAGCCATTAATCAGCGTGCGGTCGCCGTAAGCTTTGACGACATTATCTAATTCGGCCACTAATTTTCCAGAGCGCTCACCGGCATCAAGTGATAGTTTCACATTGCCTTGACGCTCACGCCTTGCCGCACGCTCTAATCGCAGTTTTTCTAATTGACGCACGCGGCCTTCGTTGCGGGTACGGCGTGCTTTAATGCCTTGGCGTATCCAAGCTTCTTCTTGAGCGAGCACTTTATCGAACTTGGCAGCGTGTGTTGCTTCCACCGCGAGTAATTCTTCTTTCTTGATTTGATAGTTCTCGTAATTGCCGACAAAATCCGTTAACTTGCCTTGAAGTTAAGTAATAGTTCTTCAAGCCACTGAATCGCTTCTAAATCCAAATGGTTGGTCGGCTCGTCTAATAACAATACCTCTGGATCAGCGACTAATGCGCGACCTAAAGCGACACGTTTACGCCAGCCACCTGAGAGTGAATCAACCTTGGTATCCGCATCTAGGCTCAATCGGCTCAAAACAGTTTCTACTTTCGCTTGCATGCCCCAGCCATCTTTTGCATCTAGCTCGTGTTGTAGGGCTTGCATCTTTTCCATGAGTGCATCGATGTCAGCATCCGCTGCACCCATGCTGTGGGTCACTGCATGATAGTCCACCAAGACTTGTTGCATATCGCCTAAACCTTCGGCAACTGCTTCATAAACAGTGTGCCCAGGCTTAAGTACAGGTTCTTGTGGAACATAAACAATACGGACAGAAGTAGCCCGCCATACATTACCGTCATCTAATTTGGTCTCGCCAGCAATGACTTTAAGTAAGCTCGATTTTCCAGCACCATTTCTGCCGATTAAACCAACACGTTCACCTGGGTCTAATTGAAAAGAAGCTTTATCTAGAAGTGGGTGATGGCCAAAAGCGAGAGAAGCGTTGTCGAGCGTAATGTGAGGCATGAATACTTTCTAGTTAATTTAAGCTTTGACCGAGCATGGCACGAATTTGCGCCATGCGTTCTTTACCATGTTCTTTGCTGGCAGCGGGGTCAGCGTTGGTGTTGCCAAAATGGCGAATATCGTCTGCGGGAAGCTCTTCAATAAAACGACTAGCTTCACAAATTTCCGTTTCGCCAGCGCGTTTACGCTTTTTACACCAAGAGATATTGAGGGATTTTTGTGCACGTGTAATACCAACATACATCAATCGACGTTCTTCTTCGATTTTGTCGTTATCCACACTCTCGCGATGTGGCAAGATACCCTCTTCAACGCCAATTAAGAACACATGGCCAAATTCCAAGCCTTTAGCCGCATGCAATGTTGAGAGCTTAACTGCATCAGGCTCACCATCTTCTCGGCCTTCAAGCATGCTCATAAGCGCAACCATTTGTGTCAGACTCAGCAAGTCGCGTGTTTCACCATCGCCATTGTCTTCACCTTTTTTACCCAACCATGTCACAAACTCCAATACATTTTTCCATTTGGATTCTGCTGCGCGTGGTTCTTCACTGTCATATAAAAAGGCTTCGTATTGAATCGCGGTGAGTAAATCATTCAGTACTTCATTCGCGGGATCTTTAGTAGCGCGTTCTTGCAAGCGATTAATGAATTGGCAGAAAGTGAGCAAGTCATCTAGCTGGCGGCCGCCAACTTCGCGTTGAAAGTCGCCTTCGAATGCAGCTGCAAATAAAGACATTTTGTGCAAGCTGGCGTATTCGCCTAGTCGCTCTAGCGTAGTGTTGCCGATGCCTTTTTTAGGTGTAGTGGCGGCACGAATAAAAGCAGGATCGTCATCTTCATTAGCGATTAAACGTAAGTAGCTGACTAAATCTTTAATCTCGGCTTTATCAAAAAATGACTGTCCACCAGAGATGGTGTAAGGGATTTTATGGTTACGTAGATGCTGTTCAAAAATCCGTGCTTGATGGTTGCCACGATACAAGATTGCGTAATCCGCGTAAGTGGTGCGATGCTCAAACTTATGTGCCATCAGTTTCATGACGACTGATTCAGCTTCGTGTTCTTCATCTTTCGCCGCACTGACTTGAATCAAGTCCCCAGTCCCTAATTCACTCCAAAGCTTTTTATCAAACAGTTTTGGATTGTTAGAAATCACCTGATTCGCCGCGCGGAGAATGCGAACTGTAGAGCGATAATTTTGTTCTAGCTTAATGACTTTTAAGCGTGTGAAATCTTCAGTAAGTTGGCGCAAGTTTTCAACGTCAGCACCACGCCAGCCATAAATTGCCTGGTCGTCATCACCCACCGCAGTAAAGTAACCCTGAACGCCAGTCAGTAGTTTGACTAATTTGTATTGGCAAGTGTTGGTATCTTGGTATTCATCGATGAGTAAATATTTAAGCTTGTGTTGCCATTTATTGAGCACTTCTGGATGTTGCTCAAATAACTCTACAGGCAGTTTTATTAAATCATCAAAATCTACTGCTTGATAAGCCTTCAGGGTCTGTTGATAGATTTGGTAAACTTTGGCGGCGGCAACAGTTAAATCTTCATCTGCGTTTAGTTTTGCTTGATCAGGGGTTAAGAATGCATTTTTCCAAGCAGAAATTTGCCACTGTGTTTTACGTAAAAGTTGTTTGTCAGTCGTGGCCAAAATGTCAGAAAGAATCTTAAAGCTATCTGACGAATCTAAGATTGAGAATTGTTTTTTATAACCTAATACTTCGGCTTCTTGTCGCAGAATCTGCATGCCAAGTGAGTGAAAAGTGGCAATGGTTAAGCCTTTGATATTAGTGCCTGTCATCAATTGACTGACACGTTCCTGCATTTCACGCGCTGCTTTGTTGGTAAACGTAATCGCCGCAATTTCTTTAGGCGAATAGCCACATTCTTGAATTAAATATGCAATCTTTTGGGTAATCACACGTGTCTTGCCACTCCCTGCGCCGGCAAGCACAAGCAGAGGGCCATCTAAGTATTTAACGGCTTCGCGTTGCGGCGCGTTGAGGGTGTTTAACATGCGGAATTATTTTGATGAGTGATTTAAAAAAAGCTAGCGCGCAATTTTATCTTTTAAGGCTAACATTAGCTATCAAATCGTGGCATAGTTTGCGCCATGCAAAATGAAGATTTTATAAAAGCATGTCAGCATCCTGATTTTTTGTTGAAGCAGTCACGGTTATTGGTGACCAGTTATCATCATTGGACTGGTTTACACTTAGTTAAAACGTCGAGTGATGAGGTCAAGACCTTACGCGATGCGCCTTATGCAGTGGCATCTCACAATTGCGATGATGATCCATTGTTTAATTATGCAAATCATCAAGCTTTGGCTTTATTTAAGATGAAACCAGCAGAGATGTTAAGTCTGCCATCGCGTTATTCTGCAGAGCCGATGCTGAGAGAGGCACGTGCTGATTTTTTGCATCAAGTCGCCACATATGGTTTTGTCGACAATTATTCTGGCGTACGAATTGCCAAAGATGGTTCAAGATTTCTCATTGAACAAGCAACGGTTTGGAATGTGATTGATGTTCAAAGTCATGAATATTACGGTCAGGCCGTGATTATCAAAGCGTGGAAAGCGCTTTAATTTTTTAGGAATGTAATGAGATCAACCAAGGCAAGTAGTGCAGTAGAACGTTTGAATAAACGTGGTGAACAAAGCTATTCAATGGGCACTAATGGCAAAGGCTTGTTTTGGCTTTCACAGCCAAGTGAACAAGGGGCTTCAACCAGACTTTGTGAGCCGATGACTATGGATGAGTTTGTGAGCTTTGTGAATGCTTATGGACCGCAAATCCCTAAGCGAGTGAGTAAGCTGGATATTGAATTTAGTAAGCAGCTCGTCAAAAAATAAAGCGCTATTCTTGTTCTGGCTCTTCTTCTGTAGAGGTGTCAGCTGGTTTTGCAACAAGTGCGTCTATCATCGCTTTTCTGCTTAAGGGCGTTTCTAAACTAATTCTACCAATGGTGCCTGCCCGATATTCTGTCAGGAAAGTCACTGCCGTTTTTTCCATATCCCATTCGCCCGCTTTCAATTTATAAGAGCGGCGTTTAGCAATGTGCTCCAGTAAATCAATTCCATCCATTTGGCTCACATCCGCTTTGTAGCGTGCGGATAATAAGTCCGGATAACGCTTTAATAAGTTATCAGCTAAGAATATCGCAACATCTTCATCAATCACCGCATTACGACCAATCGCATGGCTGGCCGCTAACATATAGCCATCAGATTCATATTGAATTTTAGGCCACATCATCCCTGGGGTATCCGTAATGCTCATGAGCGGGCTGAGTTCAAATCGCTGTTGTGATTTTGTGACCGCAGGTTCATCACCAACTTTTGCCACACGTCGATTAAGTAGTGCATTCATGAAGGTCGATTTACCGACGTTGGGAATGCCCATAATCATCATGCGTAGCGGTTTAATTGGCGAGTCTCTATGTGGTGCAAGTGCCGCACATAGTTTAGGAATCTTAGCCGCATCCCCGGGTTTTTTGCATGAGATAGCGACGGCTTTAACATTGGGTTGTTTGTTGTAGTAATTAAGCCATGCTTGCGTAACAGCAGGGTCAGCCAAATCAGATTTATTCAGTATTTTTAATTGAGGGCGTTGGCGAAATAAACGCATTTCATCAATCATTGGATTATGGCTGGCTGCGGGCACGCGTGCATCCAACACCTCAATAACAACGTCGGTAAACTCCATTGTCTCTTCGGCTTTTTTGCGCGCTTGGGTCATGTGACCCGGATACCACTGAATTGCCATAAAT
>JBEDFH010000074.1:0-4412 GCA_041175265.1 Pseudomonadota bacterium
AATATAGACAAGCCTACGCCGATTGCTTCTGTCACTAAATTAATGACTGCAATGGTCATGTTGGATGCTCATCTCCCTATGGATGAAATATTGGCGGTAACGGAAGCTGATGTTGATAAGCTTAAAGGATCCAGTTCTAAATTGCCTGTAGGTTCTGAGTTAACTCGTCAAGAGTTGCTTCACATGGCGCTGATGTCCTCAGAGAACAGAGCAGCTTCTGCTTTGTGTCGAAATTATCCAGGTGGAGAGACTGCATTTGTAGCCGCAATGAATGCTAAAGCGAATGCTTTGGGTATGCATGACTCGCATTTTGTGGATCCAACAGGACTAAATAGCAATAATGTATCTACAGCTATTGATTTGGCTAAAATGGTTCGTGCTGCTTATAACTATCCTCAGATTCGTCAAGTTAGTACTTCTCCTTCACAAGAATTTAATTTAAATAGTTATCGGCATCCTGTGAATTTTTCTAATACTAATTTACTGGTTCGCAATAGTAATAGTAAATGGGTGATTGGTTTATCTAAGACGGGCTATATTAGTGAAGCTGGGCGTTGCTTGGTAATGCAAGCTGAGATTTCAGGTAAAGGCGTGGTTTTAGTATTCTTAGATTCTATGGGTAAGCTCTCTAGAATCGGTGATGCCGAGCGTATTAGAAAGTGGATGGAGCATAATGGCTCCAGACCTATAGGATAAAAACGGAATTCAGAAAGTAAAAAGCGGCTTTTAAGCCGCTTTTTACTTTCTGAAGGTGATTATTTAGTGGCTTTTTTTGTAGCCGCCTTTGTTGGTTTTTTTGCGGTTGTTTTTTTAACAGTAGGTTTTTTCACAGCCACTTTCTTTGGTGCTACTTTTTTCGTTGTTGCTTTTTTCTTAGTAGGCACTTCCTTCGCAGCTTTTTCCGCGAGTAATTCCAAAGCTTCTTCCATGGTTAAAGACTCGGGATCTTGGCTTTTTGCAATGGTCGCACGAATTTTTCCATGTTGAACATAAGGGCCGTAACGGCCTGAATAAATTGCAATTTGACCATCTTCTGTTGGGTGGTTGCCCAGTTCTTTAATCGGCGCTGGACCGCTGTTTGCTTGCGCTAACAGCTCAACCGCTCGTGTTAAATCTATATCAAAAACACTATCAGTGCGAGGGATGGATTTGAATTTCGCATCATGATTGACGTAAGGGCCAAATCGACCGATGTTGGCGATTACCTTTTTATTTGTTTCCGGATGCAGACCGAGGTCGCGGGGTAATGCAATGAGTTGTAATGCAACATCAAGATCTACGCTAGAAACAGGAATATCTTTGGGAATGCTGACACGTTTTGGTTTTTTCTTAGCATCAGCTTCAGGCAAGCCAAGCTGTAAATAAGGGCCATAAGGGCCGTTAAGCAATAAAATATCTTTGCCAGTATTAGGGTCAACGCCAATGGTCACTGGTTCACTAGCATTAGCCTCGCCTGCCATGTTACGTTTGTAATCGCATTTTGGCGTGTCGTTGTAGCCTGTACAGCCAATAAAACTACCATAGCGGCTTAATTGTTTTGAAAGTGGCTTTCCGCATTTTGGGCAAGCTTCATCAAGAATTTCTGTGCCTGGGCGCTCCACATCTTTTTTATCGTCTATTTGTTTATGTAAGCCATCCCAGAATTCTTTGAGTAAAGGAATCCACTCCATGTCGCCATCAGCCACGCCATCTAGTTGATTCTCTAAATTGGCGGTGAAGTCATAATCCACATAACGTGTAAAGTGATCCGTCAGGAATTTGTTTACAACACGTCCAACATCAGTTGGTGTAAATCTTTTTTTGTCTAGTAATACGTATTCTCGATCTTGCAATGTAGAAATGATGCTTGCGTATGTTGAGGGACGTCCAATTCCATATTCTTCGAGTACTTTAACTAGACTTGCTTCACCATAACGTGGTGGTGGTTCAGTGAAATGTTGGTCGCCATATATTTTATTAATGTCTAATACTTCACCGGTTTCTAGTGCTGGTAATTTAGTTTCATTTTCTTCTTCAGCATCATCAACACCTTCCATGTAGACAGCGATAAATCCTGGGAAGACAAGTGTTTGCCCTGTTGCACGGAATAGGTTGGCATCACTGCCTATGGCTAAGTCTACGCTGACGGCATCAAATTTAGCTGGTGCCATTTGGCAGGCTACAGCGCGTTTCCAAATCATTTCATATAGTTTGAATTGTTCAGGTGTTAAGAACTGTTCAACGCTTGCTGGGGTGCGTGAAATATCTGTTGGACGTACTGCTTCATGCGCTTCTTGCGCATTCTTGGATTTGGTTTTATAGGCAATTGGAAGTTTTGGTAAATAGTCAGCTGAAAAATTATCTTTAATGTAGCCACGAATTTGTGCAATTGCTTCTGCAGCAAGACTAAACGAGTCTGTACGCATGTACGTAATTAAACCGACAGCGCCACCGCCAATATCAATGCCTTCATATAATTGTTGAGCAATACGCATAGCTCGGCTGGTAGTGAATCCTAACTTACGTACAGCTTCCTGTTGCAGCGTTGAAGTGGTAAATGGCGCTGCTGGACTTCGGCTTCTTTGTTTCTTTTCTACACGACTAACAGTGGTTTTTCCAGCACTTGCTAGCAGCAGGCGGCCAACTATCTCTGCTTGCTGTTCCTGATTAATAACTGTGAATTGCTCAACTTTTTTACCGTCGAGTTGAACTAATTTTGCATCGAAATTATGCTGATGTTTGCGCGAGTCTAAATGAATAGTCCAATATTCTTGGCTTTTAAAAGCTTCAATTTCGAGTTCACGTTCAACAATCAATCTTAATGCTGGGCTTTGAACTCGACCTGCTGAAAGACCACGACGAATTTTTTTCCAAAGTAATGGGGATAAATTGAATCCAACTAAGTAATCTAGTGCGCGTCTTGCTTGTTGTGCGTTAACGAGCGGCATCAAAATGTCACGGGGCTCATCTATTGCGTGCTGTACGGCGCTTTTTGTAATTTCATGAAACACTACACGCTTCATGATTTTGTTTTTAACAAGATTTTTGTCTTTGAGAATCTCGGCAATATGCCAAGAGATTGCTTCTCCCTCCCGATCGGGATCGGTTGCAAGATAGATAGCGTCAGCGTTTTTCACAGCTTTTGTAATTGCATCTACATGCTTAGAGTTTCTATCAATAATTTCATATTTCATCGCGAAATCATTTGCAGTATCAACGGCGCCAGATTTTGGAATGAGATCTCGTACATGGCCATAAGAGGCAAGTACTTTGAAATCTTTTCCTAGATATTTTTCTAGGGTTTTAGCTTTTGAAGGTGATTCAACAATCAACAGTTTAGACATGTGAGCTTTACGAAAATGAGGCTGAGTGGGGGTGATGATAAGAGTAAAACCTTGTCTAGACAAGGACGGTCAATCAAGTTCTTGAAGAAATTTCTTTAAATCAGGCTGAATTTCTAAAAAATAGGCTTAAGTATTGCGAATAAATTCGATTCTCGTGCCTTCGTTGTTGGCAAGCGTTAATGCACCATCTGGTTTTTCTTTTTCAGCGATATCCCCGAATAATGGGTCTTCATCATCCGGCGTTGCTTGGCTTAGATTTTTGAAGTCATAAAGCGAAGTGTCTCCTAAATGTGAAGGCTCAACATTTGTAATGGCGCGAAATATGTTGTTAATGCGTCCTGGCTGCTCTAATTCCCATGCATTGAGCATATCTTTTACTTTTTGGCGTTGTAGGTTTTCTTGAGAACCACAAAGGTCACAAGGAATGATAGGAAATCCCATTTGACGTGCATAGGCCGCAATATCTTTTTCAGAGCAATAAGCTAAAGGTCGAATGACTATGTTTTGTTTATCATTGGTTGCAAGCTTCGGCGGCATTGCTTTCATTTTTGCGCCAAAGAATAAATTTAAGAACAAGGTTTCAACAATATCATCCCGATGATGCCCTAATGCAATTTTGGTAGCACCTAACTCTTTTGCTGTGCGATAAATGACTCCCCTTCGCAAGCGTGAACACAATGAACAAGTGGTTTTACCTTCAGGGATTTTTTCTTTAACGATGGAATAAGTGTCAGCCTCAACAATTTTATATTCCACGCCTAATTGCGCTAAATAGCCAGGAAGCACGTCGGCTGGGAAGCCCGGTTGTTTTTGATCTAGATTCATTGCAATGAGTTTGAAATCTATAGGTGCTCGTTCTTGTAAAGCCAAAAGAATCATCAGCATTGCATGAGAGTCTTTGCCTCCACTCATGCAGACTAGTACAGTGTCCCCATCTTCTATCATGTTGTAATCACCGATAGCTTTACCTGTCGAGCTAATTAAACTGTTCCGAAGGCGTATAAAGGTGTTAGATGGATTGTCTGGTAAGTGTTTAATCATTGTCTTTATTGAATGGTTTTATAAATTCAGTGATCTGCCACCATCAAC
>JBEDFH010000074.1:4437-8440 GCA_041175265.1 Pseudomonadota bacterium
GCAATGATTTGGCCTGTGATGAATGGGGCATCTTGAATTAAGAATTTTACAGCTTTAGCGACATCGTTAGGCTCGCCTATACGTTTGAGTAGAGTTTGTGAGATGACGCGTTGGCGATAAACTTCATTAAATTGAGGATTATCTTCAGGCCACATGACTGGACCTGGAGCAACTGCATTAACACGAACATCAGGCGATAATTCATGGGCTAATGATTTAGTCAGCGTTACTAATCCGGCTTTGGCAACGCTATAAACGACGTAGCCTTTCTTTGGCCGTTCTACATGCATGTCTGTAATGTTCACAATACAGCCATGGTTTTTTCGCAATTCTGGTGAGGCTGCTTGAGATAAAAACATAGGAGCTTTTAAATTTGATCCAACAAGATCATTCCACTGCTCTTCATCAATTTCGCCTATTTCTGTTGGATAGTAGCTTGATGCGTTATTTATTAGAACGTCTAACTGTCCGAATTGATTAACAGTTTCTTTAACCAGTGTTGGGAGTACTGCTAAATTAAGCAGGTCTCCATGAATAATTGCGACTGAGTTTGGACGTTGTAAATTAAGTTCAGCTTGAAGAGCGCGAGCCTCGTTGATCGAGCTGCGGTAATGAATCATTAAGTTTGCGCCATGGGCGTGAAGAAGCCGGCAAATTGACGCACCAACGCGTTTTGCACCTCCGGTGATTAATACGGATTTATTTTCAAGATCTGATTTCACGTTTTTTCCTGACTTCTAGTCGTTGCAATTATAATCTAGTCTGACCATGAACATTTCATTACCTGTCCCTGATTCTGATGCATCAGCGCATAGCGCTGCTTTAGTTTCATATATTCAACATCAAATTAAAAAAGCTGGTGGGTGGATAGATTTTCCTCAATTTATGCATTCGGCACTTTATGCGCCAGGCCTAGGTTATTACAGCAGCGGCGCTAAAAAGTTCGGCCTTGCAGGTGATTTTGTGACTGCTCCCGAAATTTCGCCGATGTTTGGGCAGGCTTTTGCGAGGCAAATACAGCAAGTGCTGCATGCTGTTCGAGATCAGCATGTGTGTGCTGACATTTTAGAGCTGGGCGCTGGGACTGGACGCTTAGCCTGCGATTTGTTGTTGGAGTTGGCCAGATTAGATCAGTTGCCCGATCATTATTTTATATTGGAAGTAAGTGCTCATTTACGGGGTGAGCAGCGTAAAAATTTGATGTCTCAACTTCCGGATATCATAAAAAAGCGAATCATTTGGCTTGATGCTATCCCAAAATCATTTAACGGAGTTGTGATTGCAAATGAAGTTTTAGATGCTTTGCCAGTTCATCTTATTGAGCAAGGCGCTTCGTCAATCAATGAAGTTGGTGTCGGTTTGGAAGATGAGTGTTTTGTATGGAAATCACAACAGCTTCAATCTGAAAACTTGTTGGATTTTGTCAGCAAGCTTGAACTGAGCGAGGGTTACGTTACTGAAGTCTGTTCTGCTGCGACGGGGCTGATCGCTACTCTTGCTAATGCATTGCAGTTGGGCGCAGTGATGATGATTGATTATGGATTTTCTCGGAATGAGTATTATCATCCTCAGCGTCGTCAAGGTACGCTGATGTGCCACTATCGCCATCATTCGCACAGCGATCCTTTTATTTATCTTGGCTTACAAGACATTACTGCGCATGTTGATTTCACAAGAATAGCGGAGGCTGGGGTTGGCGCTGGATTATCCTTTGTAGGTTATCTAAATCAAGCACAATTTTTAATCAATTGTGGAATTACGCAGTTACTTGAATTGATATCTGAGGATGATATGGTTAACTATATTTCTCAGGCAGCAGCGGTCCAAAAACTATTATCGCCAGCTGAAATGGGTGAATTATTTAAGGTGATTGCTTTTGAAAAAAATCTCGATATTGATTTCATCGGTTTTTCTCAAGGCGATAAATCGCATACTTTATAGCATCAAGTATAATGCCGCCCATGAATACAAATATTATTGAATCTTCAGAAGACCTGACGCAGCGTCGTATACGTAGCTTTGTTTTGAGGCAAGGTCGTTTGACTAAAGGTCAGGAAAAAGCATTAACCGAGAGTTGGCCTAAATTTGGCATTGATTACGTGCCAGTGCAAATTGATTTGTCACAAGTTTTTGGGCGTAAAGATAGTCCGAAAATTTTAGAAATTGGTTTTGGCATGGGGGAGACCACAGCTAAAATCGCTCAAAGTATGACTAATAGTGATTTCTTAGGCGTCGAGGTTCATACCCCTGGTGTTGGTGGTTTATTGAAGTTAGTAGAAGAGATGTCTCTCGCTAATGTGAGAATTATTCAGCACGATGTGGTGGATGTTTTGAATCATATGATTCCGGATTTTGCTTTAGATGGGATTCATATTTTTTTCCCTGATCCATGGCACAAGAAGCGTCATCATAAACGCCGTTTGATTCAGACAGAGTTCGTGAAATTATTGTGTACCAAATTAAAATCTGGTGGATATTTACATGTTGCTACTGATTGGCAAGAATACGCGGAATGGGTCTTTGATATTTTAAAAGTTGAGCCGCAGCTTGAAAATACAGCAGTTGATTATGCGCCTAAGCCAGATTATAGGCCGCTTACTAAGTTTGAGAATCGTGGCATTAAATTAGGCCATGGCGTCTGGGACTTGCTCTTCACTCGTAAGTAACGGGTCATCTTTTAACCAGCTACCAATAATCTTCTCTGCTTCTTCTACGCCTTGTTTTTTAAGGCTTGAGAATAGTTGGATTGTGCAGTTTCCCCATAGGCTATTCAATTCCTTTTTGACAGCTAGCAATGTTTGGTTTGCGGCGTTGCGTGACAGCTTATCCGATTTGGTGAGTAATACATGAACAGGCCTTCCGCTTGGGCAAAACCAATCCAACATCTGACGGTCCAGTGGTGTCAGTGGGTGACGACAGTCCATGACTAAAACTAAGCCATATAAAGTGCTTCGATGACTAAGGTAGTTTGATAACGTTAATTGCCAATGTTCACGCAATGCTAAAGGGACTTTGGCATAACCATAACCAGGTAAATCCACTAAGAAACGATCATTTCCTAAGCTGAAAAAGTTGATTAGCTGAGTGCGGCCAGGTTGTTTACTTACATACGCTAAACGATTGTGATTTGCTAAGGTATTGAGTGCGCTAGATTTTCCCGCGTTCGATCGGCCAGCAAAGGCAACTTCTACGCCTGCAGGCGGCGGCAAGTCACGTAAGTGATGTGCGGATATATGAAAAGTAGCATTTTGAAACAGTGGCATAAGCAAACCCTCTAAAGGCCGAAAATGCTACCACGTTTATGTAATTTTCGATAAAATGATTTGATTGAATTACGTTATATAAAAACAATGGCATTTATTTTTAAGGAATACTGGATATGAAAATCCAAAATCTTTTGGCAATCGTACTGGTCACTTTAAGCTTGGCTTCTGTTGCTCAAGCTGCCGGTGATGCTGCGGCTGGTGAAAAAATTGTAACTTCTGTCTGTGCTGCTTGTCACGGGGTTGACGGTAATAGTTTGGTATCTATGTACCCAAAGCTAGCTGGACAGCATCCCGAGTACATTACTAAGCAATTAACTAATTTCAAAGCCGGCGATAGAAAGAACCCAATCATGGCTGGTATGGTTGCTAATCTATCGCCTGAAGACATGTTGAATTTAGGGGCTTACTTTGGGTCTCAAAAAGCTAAATCAGGCTCAGCGAAAACAAATGGCAATGGATCAGTTGGCGAGAAAATTTACAAAGGAGGTATTGCCAATCTTGGTGTTCCGGCCTGTGCTTCTTGTCATGGTGCCAATGGTGCTGGTGTCCCAGCACAGTTTCCTCGTTTAGGCGGGCAGCATGCTGAATACACGATTACTCAAATGAAGGCATGGCGTTCAGGTGAACGCGCCAATGACCCTGCAAAAATGATGCGTATGGTTGCTGCAAAATTATCTGATGCTGATATCGAAGCTGTTGCAGATTATATTCAAGGTTTGAAGTAATTGGTTTAATCT